>JARRRG010000103.1:0-8230 GCA_037380965.1 Deltaproteobacteria bacterium | reverse complement strand
CGGTCAGAACGGCGAGCGGGGCATGATCCTTGCCACCGAGGAGATCAACGCGGCCGGTGGGGTGAAGCTCGGCGGGAAACAACACCCGTTCCAGCTCGAGATCATCGACGACCGCGATGAAGAACCGGGAGTGCCCACGAGTGCGGTGTTGCTCGCGATCGAGAAGCTCATCCTTCAGAAGAAGGTGAACATGGTGGCCGGCGGGCCGTGCATGTCCGAATGCGGCATGGCCGCGATGGACCTGTACTCCCGGTACAAGAAGGTCGATGTGGTGAGCATCGGCTGCTACACCCCGAGCTGGGACAAGAAGGTCGCGAAGAACAAGGAGAAGTACAAATACTCGTTCCGAGCCAGCGGCAGCGTGAAATGGTACATCAAAGAGGCGCTGGACCTGCTGCACCAGATGAAAGAGAAGTACGGCTTTGACAAGATGTACGTCTCCATAGACGACAGCCTCATGTGCCGCAAGGCCGCGGGGATCGTGGAAAAGCTCGCTGCAAAGGACGGCTGGAAGATCGTCGGCAAGGACAAGCATCCCATTGGAACCACCGACTATTCTGCGGCCTTGGCCGATTGCAAGAAGTCCGGTGCGCAAATCCTCTTCGTGTGGGCGTACTCACCGGAAACCTCGATCCTCCTCAAGCAGTGGAGCTCGATGGAAGTGCCCGCGCTGCCCATGGGATTCATCGGTGCGGCTGAAGATCCGGGATTCTGGAAGGCCACGGACGGAAAGTGCGCGTACACCATTGTCACGCTGTCCGAGACGGGGAATGTGCCGAGCAAAGCCACTCCCAAGGTGATGGAGTTCTACGACGCGTTCAAGAAGCGCTGGAAGGTGCCTCCCCGGAGCACGGGGTGCGTGAGCGCATACGAGGCCATGTACGTGCTCCAGGACGCGATCCAGCGCGCGGGCAGCCTCGACAACGATAAATTGATCGCGGCGCTGGAAAAGACCAACCTGCCGGTTGTGCGGGGCACGCTGCGCTTCGACCCCAACCACCAGATCGTGTACGGGTACGATCCCAAGACGAGCGTGCTCGGATGCTGGGTGCAGTGGCAGGATGGCAAGCGGGTTGAGATTTTTCCCAAGGCCGCGGCCACGGGTGAAATCAAGCTGCCGCCGTGGATGAAGAAATAGTCCTTTGCTCCCCGGGGTCGGCCCACGACCTCGGGGCTTCCCCCACCTTACCGTCGGATACGGAGATCGCGTGGAGACAGCACTGATATATGGTGCGATCAACAGTGTGACCTTTGCGCTCATCGCCATCGGATTCAGTCTGGTGTACGGGGTCAGCCGGGTCCCGAATTTCGCGCATGGGTCCATTTACGTTCTGGTCGGTTTTCTCACCTGGTCCTTTGTGAACGACCTGCACCTCAATTACGGACTGTCCGTGCTCATTGCCCTGGGGATTGCCGCGGTCCTCGGGCTGGGCATCTATCGGTTCGTGCTCATTCGATTGCGGGGCATGCCCACGTCGGAGATTATCGCGTCCTTCGCGGTGGGCCTGATTATCCTCGAAGGTCTGCGCCTGCAGGGAATCGGCGGATTCAAAGGGTTTATCGGCCCTAACTATGTGCTGAAACCGTTCATTGAGGGCAAGATTGAGATCCTGAGCGTGTTCGTGGATTACCAGCGGCTCATTGTGGTGGTATCGGGCGTGCTGCTCGTGCTCGTGCTCTGGTCATTCACCCATCACACGAGGATGGGCCTCTCCCTGAGAGCCATTGCACAGGACGAACAGGCCGCGATGATGCTGGGCATCAATTCCGACCGGTCGGCCATGATCTCCCTCGCGATCGGGTCGTCCCTGGCCGGGCTCGCCGCGGTGATCATTCTGCCCCTGGGTAACATAACGGCCGAGGCCGGGTACACGGTCCTCGTGTACGCGCTCGCGGTCTGCATCATCGGCGGGCTGGGCCGTTGGCCCGGGACGATTCTCGCGTCGTTCCTCGTGGGTTTCGCGATGAAGATAAGCACGTACTATTTCGGTGCGGTATGGGAGTCGGTGGTCCTGGTAGGGACCATCATCCTGGTGCTGCTGGTGAAGCCGTCAGGTCTGATGGGCAAACAAAAAGAGCTCGAGGAGAGGGTTTGATGGCTGAACTGGACCGCCGGAAAAAGAGGCTGGATCGGAGCGTCAAGGTGCGCAGCGAAGGGCTGTACGCGCTCTCGTCATATCGGGAAATGGCGTACGTGCTCGCGCCGAGACTGCTCCTGATCGTCGGGCTCCTCGTGACGCCCCTTCTGCTCGACCTGTACTGGCAGCGGGTCCTGTGCGCGGCGGGAATTTTCGCAATGCTCGCGCTCGGGTTTGATTTTCTCGCGGGGTACGTGGGTCTCGTCTGCCTGGGCGGGGCATTGTTCATCGGTTTCGGTGGATATTCAGCCGGTCTGCTCAATGCGTACCTGGGCTTGCCGCCGTTTGCGTCGATTCCGCTGGCCTCGATCATCGGGGCCTGTTTGAGCACCGTTGTCCTGCTGCCCTGCCTGCGGCTGCGCGGGATCTATTTCGCGATCGTCACGTTCATGCTGCCGCTTTTTGCCCGGAATGTGATCGTAGCCCTCGAGCTGTTCGGGAGCACCGAAGGAATCAGCGGTCTGGATATTCTTCCGAACACGTGGGCGGAACAGTACGTGATACTCGCGGCCGTTCTCGTCACCCTGTTCGGTCTGAGGCGGCTGGTGAACGAGGACACGGGCCTCATTATGATGAGCATCAAAGACAACGACCAGGCGGTGCTCGCATCCGGAATCAGCATATTCCGGTATCGGACCCTTGCCGTGTTCATCACCGCGTTGTTCGGTTGCTTTGCCGGCGCGTATCTTGCGCACCTGTACGGCTGGCTCGGGCTGTCCCTGTTCGCGATGGACTTCTCGATCCTCCCGATCGCAGCCACGGTCATGGGAGGCATGGGCACCCTGACCGGACCGGTGATCGGCGCGCTTATGCTCACTCCGCTCTCCGAAGCGCTGAGGGGGTTCGGACAATTGAGGGTGGTCCTGTACTGTGTCATGCTCCTGCTCTTCATTCTGTATAAGCCCGAGGGTCTGATGAACTACCTCGAACGAAAATACCACCAGTTCGAGCGTTGGGAGACGGTCTGATCATGACGGATGATACGCTGCTCGATGTCCGGGGCGTGAGCAAATCGTTCGGCGGTATCAAAGCGGTGGTGAACGTCACCTTCACGCTCAACCGGGGAGATGTGCTCGGGGTCATCGGGCCCAACGGCGCGGGCAAGACGACTCTGGTCAACATCCTTTCCGGTTTCCTCAAGCCCGACACCGGACGGATCCTGTACAAGGGCAAAGATATCGCGGGACTCGCGCCGAACAAGATCGCCAACCTCGGCCTGGTCCGAACCTTTCAGGTCATGAGGCCCTATCACAGCCTGCCCGCGTTCAAGAACCTGATCGTTCCGCTCAATTCGCCGCGAATCAAAAAAGGCGCGATCGGAAAGCTCGGAGACCTCGACTCGGTCGCGATCGATATCCTCGAGGAAATAGGATTCGAGCGCGACGCGCGGGTGCCGTACAAGATCGCGGGCTCTCTTCCCCTGGGGTACCAGAAGCGACTCGAGCTGGCACGTTGCATCGCGCTGAGACCCGAAGTGATTCTGTGCGACGAGGTTTTTTCCGGCCTCAGCATGTCCGAGATCACGAGCATGGTGCCCCTCCTGGAGAAGCTCACCATGCAGGGCGTGACATTGATCATGGTCGAGCATCGACTGAGGGAGCTGTTCCGCGTGGCCAACCGCGCGCTCGTGCTGAACTTCGGCGTGATGATTGCCGAAGGCTTGCCCCACGAGATCATGAAGATGGATGAGGTCAAGGCGGCGTACATCGGCGGAAAGAGGTCCGGATAACCATGCTTGAAGTCAAAGACCTCATGATCTTCTATGAGAACGCCATCGGCCTGAACAATGTCAGCCTCACGTGCGCTCAGGGCATGATAACCGGCGTCTTCGGCGCGAACAGCGCGGGAAAGAGCAGCCTGATGTTCGCGGTTTCCGGGATCATTCTGGACACCGCGCGAAAAGAACGGATGAGAGGCGGAACCCGGATCACCGTGCTGGGTGACATCCTCTTTGAAGGACAAAACCTCGTCAATATGGAAGCGAGCGAGAGGGCCCGCAAGGGTCTCATCCTCTGCCCGGAGCGAAGAAGACTCTTCAATGAAAGTACCGTCATCGAAAACCTCAAGATCGGCGGAATCATCGCGACCAAAGCCCAGGCGAAAAGAACCCTGGACTATGTACTCGAAATGTTTCCCGCGCTCGTGCGTCTCCAGAAGCGGGAAGCGGGTTTTCTCAGCGGAGGCGAGCAGCAGATGCTTGCCATAGGCCGCGCGTTGATGGCTCAGCCCGCGTTCCTTCTCCTTGACGAACCGTTATTGGGACTGAGCCCGCTCATGGAGGAAGTGCTCGTAAAGGCTATCGAGGATATCAACCGGGAGATCGGGCTGTCACTCGCGATCGCGGAACAGTACGCCCGACCCCTGTTCCCGATCATAACGCACGGGTACGTTCTGGAAAATGGCGGGGTGGTGGTGGAGGGCACCGCTGAAGAGCTGATGGAGAACGAGGACGTGAAATCCGCATATTTCGGTATGGAAGAAGAGTGAGAGCAATGGAGATGGCCGGCGCGAGCGAGCTGGTGATCGACGGGTTTTATCGAGCGTGCGAACGATACGGGAATAAGACCGCGCTCATCTACCTCGGCGAGAAGTACAGTTATGCCGCGCTGAAGGAACAGATACTGAGGTTCGCCACCGCGCTGCACCATCTGGGGGTCCGGCAGGACGACAAGGTGATGCTCTACATTCCCAATTGCCCTCAGTTCCTCATCGGTTATCTGGGGGCTCAGATAATCGGCGCTGTGCCGGTGCCGGTGTCGCCCATCTATACGCCCACGGAAATCAAATACCTGATAAATGACTCCGGGGCCTCCACGGTCATCTGCCTCGACACGAACTTCAGATATGTGAAGGAAGTGTTCGACGAGACATGCCTGAAGCGGATTATCATTACTACGTACGTTGACTTACTGCCGATCTACAAGAAGGCGTTCGGCATTATCTTCGACAAGGTGCCCAACGGAGCGATTGAGAAGGGAGAAAACATCCATTCTTTCGGGACACTCCTGAGAAAGCATCGGCCCGATCCGCCCGCGGTGGATATCGATCCGGAAACTCAGCTCTGTTACATCCTCTACACCGGCGGCACCACGGGATTCCCCAAGGGCTGTATCGCGACCCATTCGGGGATGGTCTCCTTTGTGAACGAGATACGGGAAGTAGGAGAGGGGTACGTACGCGAAGGCCAGGACAACCTGATCATGGTCAATCCGCTGTTTCACCAGTTGGCCCAGGGCATGATCCTGGGCATGGTCCTGAGCAGGGGCAACTCGGCCGTTCTGGTCCCCATTCCTCAAGTGGACGCGATCCTCGATGCGATTCAACGGCACAAGGTGACCCTGTTCCTCGGCGCGCCGACCCTGTACCGGATGATACTGGAAAACGATCGGCTCGACCTCTTTGACCTGAGCTCCCTACGGTACTGCTGGAGCGGCGGAGACGTCCTGCCGATAGAAATCTTCAAACGGTGGAAGAGCCTGTTCGGGCAGCCCATCTACCAGGTCTACGGCTCGACCGAGGTCGGCTTCACGGCCATGAGCCCGCTCGACCGTGAGCCTTCACCCACGAGGGTGGGACGGCCCCTCCCGTCGAGAAAGACGATGGTGGTGGACCCGGAGACGCTCGAACCCGTGCCGGTCGGAGAGCCCGGCGAGCTCCTGGTGACCTCGGACTTTATTTCCAAGGAGTACTGGAACAAGCCGGAAGAAACCGCGGCAGCCTATGTGGAGATCGACGGCGAGGTCTGGTACCGCATGAACGATTTCGTTCGCCTGGAGAAATCCGGAGAATTGTCGTATGTTGACCGCAGGGCCGATGTCATCAAGCATAAAGGCTACCGGGTCTCCTGTTCCGAAATCGAAGCCGTGTTGCAGGATCACCCCGCGGTCATCGGCTCGTGTGTGGTAGGGGTTCCCGATCAGAAGCTCGGGGAACGAATCAAGGCAATCGTGGTCTTGAAGGAAGATACCCGAGGGGTGAGCGGAACCGAGCTGACTCGATGGTGCCGCGACCGATTGGCTTCGTACAAGGTGCCCCAGTACATCGAATTCCGGGACATGCTCCCCAAGTCGAAAGTCGGAAAACTCCTGAGACGGGAAATCAGGGACGAGGAACGGCGAAGGCTAGCCCAGAAGACCAAATGACCCGGGCGAAGGGCCACGTTCGAGGGATCGCTGTGCCGGCTGAATTCCGGTGTGCCCGGAAACGGTCCCGGGTCCGCGCGGGCAACCGCAACTGCCGAGTATTATGGAGGATAACGTGAAGGTCTTACCTCTTCAATGCATGCCGCCGGAGGTTCCATGACGAGCACCACAGGCAGTATTCCGTTCAGAGACAATGCCGCGCAGGCTTCGCATGACGCGACTCTCCGAGCAGCTCGTCACAACGCGATGGACGAGTTCACGCGAATGAATCAATTCGCCGCGTCCGCAACGCGGGCAGGCGCGATCGTACACCGGGCGAGAGACGGGGCCGCGGCCAGAGAGATCGTGGGTTCGATATTGAAGGACCGCGGGGTTTCAAAGGTCGTCAAGGCCAAGTCGATGATCAGTGAAGAGATCGGGCTGAACACGTACCTCGAGGAACAACAGGTCGAGGTTGTGGAGACCGACCTCGGAGAATACATCGTTCAGCTCGCGGGAGAAAGACCGTCGCACATCCTTGCCCCCGCGATCCACAAGAGCCGCCAGCAAATCGGCAAGCTGTTCGCTGAAAAGCTGGACAGCCCGTACTATGATGATCCCCGCATCCTCACGTCTATCGCCAGGAAGGCGCTCAGGGAAAAATTTCTCTCCGCGGAGGCAGGCATAACCGGTGCGAATTTTGCCGCGGCCGATACGGGCAGCCTCGCCATTTTTACCAACGAGGGGAACGGTCGCATGGTCACGACCTTGCCCCCGCTTCACATCGCGGTCCTCTCAATCGAGAAGGTCATCCCCTCCCTCGGTGACCTTGCCACGTTCATCCGCCTGCTGCCCCGTTCCGCGACGGGACAGGTTTTGTCCGCGTACCTCTCGGTCGTCACGGGGACGAGAAAAGAGGGTGAAGCCACGGGTGCACGAGAGCTCCACATCGTGCTCCTGGACAACGGTCGATGGGAGATCCTGGACGGGGATTATTGGGAAATCCTCAAGTGTATACGGTGCAGCGCGTGCATCAACGCGTGCCCGGTGTACCGAACCGTTGGAGGTCATGCGTACAACACAACCTATTCCGGTCCCATGGGCATCGTTCTCAGCGCTTTGCTTGACGGTATGGAGAGATCCCATCCCCTGCTGGACGCGACTACGCTCTGCGGCGCGTGCGATGAGGTGTGCCCGGTAAAGGTCCCGTTAACGAAGCTGTTCTACGCGTTGCGGGAACGGAAAGTGGAAGAAGGGTTCGCGTCTTCTCTGGAACGCAAAGGCATGGAGGCCTTCGGCGTCGCGGCAAAATTTCCGCCTCTCTTCTACACAGGACAGAGCCTCGCCCGGAGATTCTGGTCGATGGTGGGAAAAATCGGATCGGGAGTCGTCGGGGAACGGCTTCCACGGCCTGCGGAGAAAACCTTCAGGAAGAGAATGTCCGGGAAGTGAACCAGGAAGGTCTCGTCATTCCGGCATTGAGCCGCGAGGACACGCGATTCACACGAACTTGCCCGGATTGAGGATCCCTTTGGGATCAAACGTTTCCTTGATCTTTCGTGTTATTGCCCGTGCCGCTTCATTCATCTCGAGATGCATGAACGGCGACTTGGCAATCCCTATCCCGTGCTCACCGGAAAGCGTCCCGCCAAGGGCGAGCGCCTCGGGCACGAGGTCTTCACACGCGGCCCGTACGCGTTCCCATTCGTCCTTATCACGTTTGTCAAAGAGCATACAGGGGTGGAGATTGCCATCACCCGCGTGCGCGAGCACACCTACTGGAATGCGCCGGCGTTCCGAAATCTCGCGAACCTTTTTGATCATGGCCGTCATCCGGGATACCGGAACCGTGACATCCTCCGTGATCGTGTTGGGCCTCAATCGCATTAAAGCGGGTCCCGCGGCTCGACGCGCGAACCAGAGCCGTTCCGCTTCACCCGCGTCCCTGGCGACGATCACCGCGGCCGCTCT
>JARRRG010000102.1:0-6579 GCA_037380965.1 Deltaproteobacteria bacterium | reverse complement strand
ACAGGATCGGTGGTCTGCAGACCGCATCGCCAGCGGCCCGGCCGGCGTTCGAGGATGAAACGCTATACCTATGACTCAGGAAATGGTAAATATTCTCAATTCAGGTCGTCGGAACACGATGTCCGCGGAAGGCTCCAGGGATTTGGATCAGCTCCTGAAGTCACCACTGAATTGATCGATGTCTCCTAATTCAAGGCTTCACGGGGGAGGAGAGCCTGCTGCCGAGGCTCTGTGCACACCCGGACGAACGTACGGACGCAGCCCGCACTTCCATGTCACGTCCACTGTGCTCACGGCCGGAGAGGGAACCCGAGTGAGGATTTGAGTCCAGCCATTCCGGTTGCCGGACATAGCTCACGCACCGAGGAGGCGCAGGTGAACACGGAGATCAAACAGCTCTTTGAAGAGCGGCTTGGGCGCTACCAGGCCGCGATCGCTCTTGAACCCACCGATCGAGTGCCGATCGCCACGGGGAGCAACTATTTCGCTGAGATCTACTCGGGAAACACCAACCAGGAAACCATCTATGACAGCGAGAAGTGGCTTAGAGCCGAAGAGGCGTTTATCAGGGATTTTCCGGAAGTGGACGTCCTGAGGAACAACAGGATCTGGGGACCGCTCTATGATGCAGTGGGAGTAAAGACCTATAGACTGCCCGGTCGGGACCTCTCTCCAACCACACAGTTTCAGTTCGTCGAAACCGAATACATGAAGGCGGATGAGTATGACATCCTGATCAATGACCCGGTGGCCTTCATGATGGAACGTTTCCTGCCCCGCGTCCTCGGCGAGGTTGCGGAGCCTGGGTCGCCGAGAGCCAATACGGCTCTGCTGAAGGGCGGCATGGCCCAGATGATGATGGGCCAGATCATGAGGAATCGGGCGATTCATCTGGAAACCAAGTTCGGCATGCCCCAACCGATGACCGGCGCGTTTATCGCTCCGTTCGACGTTCTTGCCGATGTGCTGAGAGGTCTGAACGGCATCTTTGAAGATGTGTACCGTCGACCGGACAAAGTCATCCAGGCCTGCGACGTGATTGTCCATGAGATTGCCCACTTCGCCCTGTCCGTGGCAGATCCCCTGAAGCGATACCCTATCTTTGTGCCCACGCACAAAGCGTGTTTCATGTCGCCGGATCAATTTGAGACGTTCTACTGGCCCTCCTTCAAACAGACCATGCAGATACTTATCGATTCAGGATACAAGATCCGCGCGTACCTCGAAGGCGACTGGGGACACCATTGGCATCACATGCTCGAGATGCCCAAAGGAACCGTTCTCTGCGACATCGACACCCAGGGTGACATATTCCAGGCGAAAAAGGATATCGGGCATCATCAGTGCCTCGCGGGTGGCGTGAAGGATTCCACCTTGATATTGGGCACGCCTGACGAGGTGCGGGAAGAAGTGAAGCATTTATGCGAAACCGTTGGGAAGGGAGGGGCGTACATCATCAGCGGGGGATGCAATTTCCCGTATACCACCAAGCCTGAAAACTTCCGTGCCATGATCGACGCCGTGACGGCTTTCGGCACGTACGACCCGAGCATCAAAGCCAGGCCCAAAGAGCCGCGGTCAGGGATTACCGCGTCCGAGGCTCTCAATCCTCCCCGGATGGTTACCCCGTGGGAGGTCAAGAAGGCCGAGCTCGGTTCCATTCCGGGAGACGAGGATCTCATCCGGAAGCCATGGGAGACTCTGGAAAAGATGGCCTATACCTGGGTCTGGCAGTGGGTCATGTAAGCAGCTTGTCACGCAAGGAGGAACGGAAGCATGAAGGAACTCGCGTCTGCATTGAGGGATCTCCAGGAAGCGAAAGTCTATGAATTGGTAGATGAGAAGATCAGTCAGGGAACCTCTCCCCTCGAGATCATCGATGAATTGAACGAAGGCATGGTGGCGGTTGGCGAGCTTTTTTCCGAAAACAAGTACTTCATCAGCCAACTCCTCTTCTCAGCGACCATATTGAAAGAAGTGATGGCTCGACTCGAACCGCTCCTCGGCTCCGTCCAGACGGGAACGTCCTCCGGCACGGTGGTGATCGGTACCGTGAAAGGCGACATTCACGACATCGGGAAGAACCTGGTTGTCACGCTGCTCAAAGGATCCGGTTATGAGGTGATCGATTTGGGCGTGGATGTGCCTCCGGAGCGTTTCGTCGAAGCAGTCAAAGAATCGGGCGCATCGGTCGTAGGCCTGAGCGCGCTGTTGAATTTCACATACCCTGAGATGAAGACAGTGGTCGATGCATTCAAGCACGCGGGTTTGCGGGACCGGGTGAAGATCATCATCGGTGGAGCGCCGTGCGATGAGAAGGTGAGAGCATTCAGCGGCGCGGACTACTATGCCGCGGACGCGATCTCGGGTGTCAATCTCTGCAAGGAGATTTACGCGTGATGGCGACGCCGCGGTCATGCTTCGACCGGCCGCGTGGGAGGCACGATTCATGTTGGTCATAGGTGAACGGATCAACGCGACCCGACGTTCGATTCGAGAAGCCATCAAGTCCCGGGACATGGACGCGATCGTGCGCGAAGCGAAATCGCAGATTGAAGCAGGTGCAAACTACCTCGATGTCAACTGTGGAACCGTGGACGCGGCCGAAGAGCCCGCGGTCATGCAATGGCTGGCTCAAGGACTTCAACAGGCCGCGTCAGCCCCGTTATGCATTGACAGCGCGAATCCCGAAGCGCTCTCGGCAGGCCTGGCAGTGTGCCGCGGGCCCGCGATGATCAATTCCATAAGCGCCGAATCAGAGCGATTCAGCAAGGTATTACCGCTCATAACAGAGTACCGCGCCGACGTGGTGGCTCTGTGCATGGACGATAAGGGCATTCCTCCGGACAGCGCGACCGCCGAAAAAGTCGGCCGCGATCTGGTCCGGAGGCTGCTCGACGCTGGAGTGCCCGCGGATCGCATCTATGTTGATCCCCTTGTCCGGTCCGTGGCGACAAACCCCGAGACCGTGATGGGGACCCTCGATCTCATGCAAAGACTGGCGGGCGCATTTGACGGTATTCACTTCGTTTCCGGACTCAGCAATGTCTCGTTCGGGCTGCCGGAGCGGCGGCACCTGAACCGGGCGTACGTCGTCATGAGCGTTGCCAGCGGTCTGGACGCGGTCATTATGGACCCCCTGGACCGGACGCTCCAGGCGCTCATATACGCGGCCGAGGCCCTGGCGAACAAAGATCGATTCTGCATGCAGTATATTGGCGCTTACAATGAGGGCAAACTCTCTGCCCCTTGAGCGATGATGTCATGGGAGGACGGGATCTGAAGCATTCAATCCATTTTCAGCCACTCGGAATACGCGTGCCGATCGAAAAGGGAAAACCTCTCATTGAGGCCGCGAGACACCTGCCCGCATTGGGTCGGTTGTCCATGGAGTTTCCGTGTGGAGGACACGGACTCTGCGGACAGTGCCGCGTCAAGCTCCTCGAAGGGGACATGGGCGCCTTGACCGGGTCCGAAGAGGATCTCCTCACTTCCGATGAGCGTCAGCGCGGCTATCGCCTCGCGTGCCAGGCAATACCGACAAGCTCTGTGGAAATCTACATCCCGCCCTCTTCGCTTGCGGGGAAACCCGAATTGGTGGTCGAGGGGCACGAGCCGACGGTGAGCCTCGATCCGAGGGTCAAACGAGTGCGCGTCAAGGTGAGACGCTCTACTATAGAGCACCCGCGTTCGTTGTGGGATCAGATTGAGGCGGCACTCCGGCCCGACCCTGCCTCGGCCGGACCCCGTGTGGATCTGGATCTGATTCGACGGCAACCGGCACTGGCCGCTGAAGGCGACGTGACGGTAACCGTTCGGCAGGACAGGGTCACCAATGCCTATGTCACCGGAAAGGCCCCTCGGCCTCTGGGATTGGCAGTGGATCTGGGGACCACCAAAGTAGCCGGGTTTCTCATCGACTTGGAAAACGGCCGAACCGTCGCCTCAGAAGGGACGGTGAATCCCCAGGTCTGCTACGGCGACGATATTATGACCCGTCTGGCGTACGCAATGGAGGGCGACGAACCGTATGGTCGTATCAAAGACCTCCAGCGGCAAGGGCTCAGCGTGATGGTTGACTCGCTTGTCGCGGCCGCGGGCGCATCTCCGGAAGAGATCGAGTACGTGGTTATTGCCGGCAACACTGCAATGCAGCATCTCACATTGGGTCTGCCTGTGGATCAGCTTGCACGGGCTCCGTACGTGCCCGCGATCTCAGGGTCTGTGCGGGTGAAGGCTCAGTCCCTGGGCCTGCGCCTCTCACCCGGAGCAGAAGTCTATTTCCTGCCGAGCATCGGAGGCTTTGTAGGCGGCGACCATGCGGCCATGATTCTGGCGAGCCGCATACATGAAAGCCACGAAGTTGTGCTCGGCCTCGACATCGGCACAAATACGGAAATCGTCCTGCGTGCCGGTCACCGGCTATTGAGCTGCTCGTGTCCTTCCGGCCCGGTGTTTGAGGGAGCCCACATTTCACACGGCATGAAGGCGGTTGAAGGAGCAGTCTGCGGGTTGCGTCTCGAGGGCGCGGAGGTCACCCTGGAGACTATCGGGCGCAAGCGCGCGCTTGGATTATGCGGTTCCGGGGTGGTGGATGCGACATGGGAGCTCGTGAGAGAGGGGATTGTAAACGCGAACGGGGTCATGAATTCCCGGAGCCCTCGAGTGCGTCGCAACGAAGAGACAGGAATCGCGGAGTTCGTGCTCGCCGAACCTCACGAAACCGGGCACAATCAGTGCCTTGTCCTGACACAGGCTGATATCAGTGAAATCCAACTCGCGAAGGCCGCCGTGGCAAGCGGGATACAGATATTGCTTGACCGGGCGGGAGTCTCTGAACGCGCCATTCGCAGGGTTATCGTTGCCGGTGCCTTCGGCAATCGCCTGAATCTTTCGAGCGCGATGGGCATCGGCATGCTCCCTCATGTACCGGAGGGACGCTTCGAGCCTGTAGGGAACGCGGCCGGAACCGGGGCCCGACTGGTGCTCCTCTCGGAGCGTGAACGGGAAACCGCGGAGAACATCGCTCGAGAGGTGGAATACGTGGAGCTTACCGCGGAGCCGGATTTTGCCAACATCTTCGCGGACGCGCTCCGTTTTCCTCCCCGGAAGATCATGAATGCCTGAAGGGAATGTGACTGAGTCCACGGGACGTTCAGTCTCTCCGGGTTGCTGTGAGGTAGGGGGAGAGGATTGTTCTAAGACAGGATGATGGAAGCGGGTGGCGTGGTGGTTCCTGAGGCTGGACTGACGCGCTGCTCGGAAAATACAGGAAAGGGGTTCAGCAATGGGAACCGGCATTCGCGACTACTGGAATCCGTACCTCGAGACCTTGCCGAGGCAGCATATTCGAGAAATTCAATTGAAGCGGTTCCGGAAAATGCTCGGTTACGCTCAATCCCATGCAGAATTTTACGGGGACCGGTACGCGGGCATCGACCCGCGAGATATCAGGAGCTTGGATGATGTGCGAAACCTTCCTGTTATCGACAAGAATGACCTGAGAAGGGCGCAAGACGATAAGGAACCATTCCCCTTCGGAGAGATGCTCGGCGTTTCCCCGGAAGAGGTTTCAACGTTTCGCCAGACATCGGGAACAACCGGTAAGCCCGTGTACGTGCCGGAAAGCTGGGAGAGCTGGCAATGGCGCGTCGAGGTCTGGTGCCACATCCTGTGGATGGCCGGCTTCCGTGAGACGGATCGGGTCTTCATTCCATTCGGATACAACGTGTACGTGGCCTTCTGGGAGGGCCATTTCTCCGCGGAGAAGCTCGGCTGCATGGTAGTGCCCGGAGGAGCGTTGGACAGCCGAGGCCGAATCAACAAGATCCTCGAGGTGAAGGCCACGGCCCTGCTCAATACTCCGACGTACGGACTGCATCTGGCCGAAGAGGCGGAAAAAATGGGTCTTAAGCCCGGAGAGATGGGGATTCAACGCATGCTCTGCGCGGGAGAGCCGCTCCCTCGGGCTACTCGCAGGAGACTCGAAGAGACATGGAACGCGGAAGTCTACGATCATATCGGCGGTACGGAACCCTGCGCCTGGGCGGCCATGTGCGGGGAGCGCGACGGTCTGCATATCATGGAGCCGTTCTTCCTGGTAGAATTCCTCGATATGGATACCCTGAGCAGAGAAGTGGAGGAGGGGGAACTGGCCGTTGCCGTGGTTACTCCTCTCGGGCGGCGATCGTTTCCCCTGATCAGGTTTAACACTCAAGACATCGTGAAAAAGGGGTCCACGGGTTGTCCTTGCGGCAGAACTTCCGTTAAGATTGACGAAGTTGCCGGCAGAGCGGACCATTTGACCAAGGTCCGGGGGGTGCTCTTCAGCCCGGTCTCCGTCGAAGAACTGGTACGAGCCGAATTCCCCGAAGTCACCGAATTTGAAATCATCGTGCAGAAAAAAGGGATCATGGACGAGATCTCTCTGAAAGTCGAGCCTCGCGGAGAGATGGGCGATCTCCTCTGGAACGATTTCGCGGCCAGGCTATCCGAACGCCTGAAAATCAAGACGAACTTGCGATTCGGTCTCGAACGGGTCTCACAAGGCGAATTACCGCGGTACACACTCAAGTCAAG
>JARRRG010000101.1:0-6584 GCA_037380965.1 Deltaproteobacteria bacterium | reverse complement strand
CTCGAGCGTCTCAAACAGGAAAACCTTATCGGCTATTACGAAGGCATGATGCCCGAAATGGGCTCAGGCACCCTCGTGCTCGACGACATCAGCCACGCGGAGCTTGAAAAGCTCATTCTCAAATTCAAGCCCGACATCGTCTGCTCGGGAATCAAAGATAAGTACGTCATCGAGAAGTTCGGAGTCCCGTCGAAGCAATTGCACAATTATGACTACAGCGGCCCGTATGCGGGCTTCAGAGGCGCGGTCAACTTTGCGAAAGAGATTGACATGATGATCAACAACCCGGCCTGGAAGCTGCTGAAACCGGTCTGGGAAGTGGAGAGCCCACTCAACGCGACGCTGGGCGATTCCCGGCCGGCCAAAGGAACAGGATAAAAGAGGTACCCTACCATGTTGGATATGACTCCTGCTCACATACACGAACGCACAGCCTTGCGGATCAACCCTGCGAAGACATGTCAGCCCATTGGGGCCATGTATGCGGGCCTCGGCATTCATCGCTGCCTCCCGCACAGCCACGGCAGCCAGGGATGCTGCTCCTACCACAGGAGCCATCTCACGCGCCATTACAAAGAGCCGGTAATGGCCTCGACAAGCTCTTTTACCGAGGGAGCTTCGGTTTTCGGTGGAGCGCCAAACCTGCGTCAGTCGCTCAAGACGATTTTTCAGGTGTACGATCCTGACGTGGTCGCGGTACATACCACCTGTTTGTCGGAGACGATCGGTGACGATATCCCGTCAATAGTCAAGAAAGCCAAAGAGGATGGGATCATCCCCGACGGCAAGTGGGTGATCCATGCGAATACCCCCAGTTATGTAGGATCCCATGTCACGGGATTCTCAACCATGACCAAGGCCATGGTCGATTATTTCGCCGAACATGGCGACAAGAATCCGTCCGCGCTCAATGTGATACCCGGATACGTTGAGCCTCCCGACATGCGGGAAGTCAAACGCCTGGTGCGGGAGCTGGGGCTGGAACCGATTGTCTTTCCCGATACTTCCGATGTCTTGGACACGCCTCAGACGGGAACGTACCGGATGTTTCCGAAAGGCGGCGCTTCAGTGGAATCATTGACCGCGGCAGGCCGCAGCGCGGCCACACTCGGCCTCGGATCGTTCGCATCGGAAGCGGCCACCGTGGCACTGGGCCGAAAGTGTGAGGTGCCGTACGAGGTGTTGGATCTCCCTATAGGAGTGACCGCCACGGATCGCTTCATTCAGTCCGTCATGCAGTTGACCGGCGCGGAGCCGACCGATTCCGTGAAGGACGATCGAGGCCGCCTGGTGGACATCATGACCGACATGCAATTCTATTTGTACAATAAGAAGGTTGCGATTTTCGGAGATCCCGATCACGTGATTGCGCTGACCGATTTCCTCGTCGGCGCAGGAATGAAGCCCACGTACGTGATCACGGGAACACCGGGCAAACGTTTTGAAAAGCGCGTGAAGTCTCTGCTCAAGGGGGTCGTAGACAATCCGGTGGTAAAGGCGTATTCCGATCTTTTCCACATGCATCAGCTTATCAAGAACGAGCCTGTGGACCTGCTTATCGGCAACACCTATGGGAAATACATTGCCCGGGCCGAAGACGTACCATTCGTTCGTTTTGGCTTTCCCATACTGGACAGGGTGGGACACAGCTATTTTCCGACATTCGGCTATCGAGGCGGTATCTACCTTCTAAGCAACATTCTCAACACATTGCTCGACCGGAAGGACCGAGACGATCCTGACGAGAGCTTTGAACTGGTTATGTAACCATGGAAAAACCAAAGCACCATATACTTCTGTGTTGCAGCTACCGGGTCGGGGGAGACCCCAAGGGTAAATGCCATAAACAGAGCTCCGCGGACCTCATTGGCTACCTGGAATCCGAGCTGCCCGACCGTAACCTGGGAGACGTGCTCGTCACGAGCACCGGCTGCATGAAACTATGCGATCACTCCCCCATCATGGTCGTCTACCCTGAGGGCTATTGGTACGGAGGCGTCGACAGCGAGGAAGCTATCGACGAGATCCTTGACGCGCTCGAAGAAGGCAAGCAGGTCGAGGAGTATCTCCTCACGTAGCGCTCATTCTGACTGACCTTTCCCCGGCGCTCACGATGTGACGCGGGCTGAAAACAGGGACGCGCAAACAAGCGCGCAACCCTGACAGGAGAGGCTTGCCCTGGAAAGCCGCAAAGACGGTTCATCGACAGCCCGATCACACGCGCCGCTATGAGGAATGCAACTGATGAACATGCAGATCTTTGAAGAGAGAAAAGATCAGATCCACCGCAAGGGTGACGAGCCGTTTGACATTACCTGCAACAAGGACAGCCTCGCGGGAGCGGTGAGCCAACGAGCATGCGTGTTTTGCGGATCGAGGGTTGTGCTCTATCCCATTGCCGACGCGCTTCACCTCGTCCACGGTCCGATCGGCTGCGCAGCCTATACCTGGGACATTCGCGGGGCGCTCTCCTCCGGGCCGGAGCTCCACCGCCTCAGTTTCTCCACGGATTTGCAGGAGCAGGACATCATCTTCGGAGGTGAGCGAAAGCTCTATGATGCACTCGTCGAGCTGATCGACCGCCATAACCCCGCTGCCGCGTTCGTGTACTCCACCTGCATCGTCGGAATTATCGGAGATGACCTTGAAGCGGTATGCAAGCGTGTAGAGCGAGAAAAAGGAATCCGGGTGATTCCGGTACAATCCGAAGGGTTCAAGGGGAACAAAAGAGCCGGATACAACGCGGCCTGCAAGGCAATGTTCCGGCTCGTGGGCACAGAAGACACGTCGGGGATATCTCCCGTGAGCATCAATATTCTCGGCGACTTTAACCTGGCCGGCGAGCTCTGGATTATCCGGGACTACTACTCGCGCATGGGTGTTGAAGTGGTAGCCAACGTCACCGGCGACGGCCGGGTACGCGACCTCTGCAGATCCCATGGCGCGGCCCTGAACGTGGTTCAGTGCTCGGGGTCGACCATGGATCTGGCCAAGATGATGGAGGCCGAGTACGGGATTCCGTTCCTCCGCGTATCGTACTTCGGTGTCGAGGATATGGCCGAATCCCTGTACGATGTCGCTCGCTTTTTCCAGGATCGGGACCCGGAGATTATGGCGCGTACCGTCAGCCTGGTGCGGCAAGAGTTGGAAGTCCTCTATCCGCGCCTCGAGGAATACCGGTGCAAGCTCTCGGGGAAAAAGGCCGCGATATACGTGGGCGGAGCCTTCAAGGCCTTTTCATTGATCAAGGCGTTTCGGCTGCTGGGGATGGACGTGGTCCTCGTGGGCTCCCAGACCGGTACGAAGGAAGACTACCAGGAGCTTTACGAAATCACCGACGAAGGCACGATCATCGTCGATGACACCAACCCGCTGGAACTATCCAGTTTTCTTCAAGAAAAAGAAGTGGATGTATTTGTCGGCGGCGTCAAGGAGCGACCGATCGCGTACAAGCTCGGCGTGGGCTTCTGCGATCACAATCACGAGCGCAAGACTGCTCTTGCAGGCTTTGTGGGAATGCTCAATTTCGCGGAAGAAATCTACTCATCAGTGATGAGCCCGGTGTGGCAATTCGTGCCCGGACGAAAGCCCATAGCCGACGGAGATCGAACTGCATCGTCGACCCGCTCTTGTGCCAAACTGGCGGCCGTGTAGCCGGGCGATCGCTTCCATAACGAGAGACAAGCCATGAACGCACAATCCAAACCGTACGTGTCCACGACCAATGCCTGCAAGCTCTGTAAACCGCTGGGCGCATGCCTGGCCTTCAAGGGCATCGAAGGCGCGGTCCCCTTTTTGCACGGCTCCCAGGGCTGCGCAACGTACATGCGGCGGTACATTATCAGTCATTTTCGAGAGCCCATGGATATCGCGTCGTCGTCGCTTGGTGAGAAGCACGCGATCTACGGGGGCGGCTCCAACCTGAAGCTCGGGCTCAAGAATGTCATGACCAAATACCGTGGTGGACTGATCGGGATCGCAACCACATGCCTCACCGAGACCATCGGTGATGATGTGCATCTCTTGCTGCATGAGTTCCGGCATGAGTTCAACGAGCTCCTGGCGTCACACAACCGTCCCGACCTGGTGAATGTATCCACACCGAGTTATTCCGGCACTCACATGGAAGGCTTTCACGCGACCGTTCGGGCAGTGGTGGATCAACTGGCCCGGCATGAGCCCGGGAACCGGAACATCAATCTCCTGCCTGGATTCGTCTCAGCCGCGGATATCCGTGACCTGAAAGAAGTCATTGCCGACTTCGGTCTTCCCGCGACCGTGCTTCCCGACCTGTCACTCACAGTCGACGGTCCGGCCGCGGAGACTTACGAGAAGATATCTCCCGGGGGCACGCCTTTGTCACAGATCGGAATGATGGGAGGGAGCCGAGCCTCCATCGAGTTCGGTCGCACGCTCCCGGCCAACCTGTCGGCATCTCGGGTGTTGGAACGGAAGTTTTCGGTTCCTCGGCATGCCCTGGGAACTCCCATAGGGTTGAGGGAATCCGATGCTTTCTTCCGTACGCTGGAGTCGCTCGCGGATGAGCGGATTCCGGAAAAACACGTCCTGGAACGAGGCAGGCTGGTTGACGCGTATGTTGACGCTCACAAATACCTGTTTGGCAAAAGGGCCGTGGTGTACGGCGAAGAGGATCTCGTTGTCGGCCTGACCGCGTTCCTCGTTGAGACCGGGATACGACCGGTGCTGTGCGCTTGCGGAGGCAAGAGCGGAAGACTCCCCGCGGCAATAAGCGAGGTAACTGACGGAATTTTGGACGAGCCTCCGCTCGTTCGAGACAATATTGACTTTCATGAGATCAAAGAGCTGGCCGGTCGGCTCGGACCGGATCTGCTCATCGGCAACTCAAAGGGCTATCGAATCGCCCGGGATTTGAGAGTTCCCCTCATCAGGGTGGGCTTTCCCATCCATGACCGATTCGGAGGTCCCCGAATCCTCCATCTGGGGTACCGGGGATCCCAGGCTCTCCTGGACACCATCGTGAACGCACTCATCGGGGCCAGACAAGACTCATCGGATATCGGATACACCTATTACTGAGAGGACCAGGAATATGACGAGCATGGTAAACCGAGACAATCACCCCTGCTTCAACATCGCGGCAAAAGGCACGTGCGCGAGGGTCCACCTCCCGGTTGCACCGAACTGCAACATCAAGTGTAATTACTGCAATCGCAAGTATGACTGCGTGAATGAAAGCAGGCCGGGAGTATCCAGTGCGGTCCTGAGCCCTGACCGGGCTGTGACGTATCTCGAAGAAGTTGTGAAATCTCTGCCCGAGACTACCGTGGCCGGCATTGCAGGACCCGGAGACGCATTTGCCGAACCGGAACGCACGCTGGAGACATTACGCCTCGTTCGGCAACGGTTTCCGCACATGATCTTGTGCCTCGCAACCAACGGCCTCAATGTTGTCGAGTATGCAAATGATTTGGCCCAACTGGACGTGTCACATGTGACGATCACCGTCAATGCGGTTGATCCCGCGATCGGAGCGCAAATTTACAGTTGGGTGAGGCACAGGAAAATCGTCTACCGGAAAGAGCGAGCCGCAGAACTGCTTCTGGAGAGACAGTTGCTCACAATCGAAGCGCTCAAGCAACAAGGTATTCTCATCAAAGTGAACACAATCATCATCCCGGGAATTAATGACCACCATGCATTCGAAGTGAGCAAAGCAATGGCAAAACTCGGAGTGGACATTCAAAATTGCATGCCCATGCACCCGAACCAGGGCACTCCCTTCCAGGACATTCCCGAGCCCTCCGTAGAGACCATGCATGCTCTCAGGAGGGAGACCCAGACGATAATCCCCCAGATGACCCATTGCACCCGATGCAGGGCTGACGCCGCGGGGATCCTCGATCATGACAGATCCGCGGAATTCAGGGGATGTATGAAAACCTGCTCTCAAAATCCCGGCCCGGACGCGCCGTCCAAGCCCTTCGTAGCAGTGGCGACTCTGGAAGGCGCGTTGGTGAATCAGCACCTCGGGGAAGCATATCGCTTTCAGATCTGGGAACAGAGCTCGTCCGAGTACAACCTCGTCGAAGAAAGAACAGCTCCCGAGCCGGGCGGCGGTGACAACAGATGGCGGGAACTGGCTGAAACGCTGAAGGATTGTCGTGCGGTCCTTGTCAGTGGGATCGGAGAGAGGCCGAGACGGTTCCTCCTGGAACGCGATATCATTCCCGTGGAGATGAATGGCTTCATTCGTCGCGGACTCGATGCGGTTTATAACGGATCGAACGTCGCCGCTCTCAAAGCACGACGAAAGGGCACAGCCGGAGCCGCCTGCTGTTCGGGACAGGGTGGCGGTTGCGGATAAGATAAGACCCCGGAGCTGACTCTCTCGGAAACGAGGTCAGGCTGAGATTCGGCATGAAAGACTCGGGACCGTAGAGCGGGCAGACCGACGGCACGATGTTGCGATAGGTTGGCTTCAATCAATATGAGCTCCGGATCAATCGTCGCGCTGTGTCTCTTTCGACCCGAATGGATCCGCGGGAACTCCGCTCCATGAGGTTACCGCGGGCATAGGGCGACGATTGACATGCAGTTGAAAT
>JARRRG010000100.1:0-15931 GCA_037380965.1 Deltaproteobacteria bacterium | reverse complement strand
CAGCCCATTCTCATCGGGGAAGCAACCTATCCCGGGGGTGTTGACGATCCTCACGATAAGGCCGGGCTGAAAGTCATAAAGGTCACGATCCCTCAGAAGTCGAATCGGGGCGCGCTGATCGGTTCGTACAGGTTGAGAGTGAAGGCCGATGACGAAAAAAAGAACTCCTTTGCTGCTGAAACGCACCATGTCATTCAGGTGAACATTCCCGAATGTGTAACCAAAATGTTTGCAGAGGCGGTTTCAGCCCAGAAAAGAGGTGACATGGAGCAGGCCGTCATTCTCTACAATCGGATTGATGAGTTGCACCGGGATGCGGCCGATTCGACCTCGATGGCCAAGCAAATGGAGACGAATTTCTTCAACAGAGGATTGGCTTATTTGAGCATGGCTCTGGCTCTCAAGCCCGGGGACCTCAAGCGGCGAGGTTATCTGGCTAAAGCTTTGACTGATTTCGAGCAGGTGGTCCGATTCCACAGCGCTGACGAGGACGCATTCCTTCTGAAGGGATTGGTTGGTGAACTGAGGGACGAGTACCGCGATGCGTTCCAAAGCTATGGCTCCGCGATTAGTCTTGAGCCGCGAGCGGCGCGGGCGTACGCGCTCAGAGGGCGGGCATACGTGCGGACGCATCTGAAGAAAAACCTCGCGCGGGCTGTAGACGATTTCACCAAGGCGATTACGCTCAATCCTCAGAATAACAATCTGAGAAAGATTCGGCGGGCAACTCTCAAACTGGACCTTGAACATGACGGGGAGCCGGATGACGCTTCCGTGGACACGTCGTCGGTGCCGATCGGCAAGATCGGACAAGGGCTTGACCTGGAAAAATTTCATCGCACCTTGCCGGCACAATGACTTTTTCTTAGCATGCGAGTCTGTTCTACGGCCTTGCAGAGTAGTACCGGTGGAACCGCTCAAGTGTAACAGTTCACGACTCTTGCACAGCTGCCCTCGTTGGTCATGGCGCGGAGCGATCATCGGGCTCGCACTGAGCGCTCTGGTGGCTGGCTGTTCTGCAGCGCGGGGTATTACAGAAATTCGTTCTCACCCGTACCCGGTGATCCAGAAAGAGGATTCCACCGAGAAACTTATGGACGAGGACGACAAGGTCTTCATCGAAGTGCGAAAGGCGAAGATTGAGGCACCCGTAGACAATTTGGCCATCCGGTACCGAGCCCTCTTTCCGGAGGGAGAGATAATCAGACCCGGGGATCGGGAAGAATATGTCGATGTGGACGGGCGGAAAGCCTACCGGGTGGTTTTTCGCACCAAGTACATCAGGAGAAGAAAACGGTTGGCAAAAGGTCAGGAGCCGGAGAATATCCCTGAGGGCGCGACTATCCACAGCATACTGGATCCCGCGACGGGAGAATCGGTCCCGGTGCTGTACGGTCCGATTATTCCACGGCAGAAGATATTGTACCTTGTTGAAGGGAAACACTATATCTATTATATTTTATTGAGGGCCGATGGTGACGCTATCGGGCCTGCAGAGAAGAAATTTGAGGAGTTCGTGCGCACGGGAATCAATTACCAGTAACCGCCATTCCTTTTGGGATCCGGGCACCGGTTGCGGAGTTCGAACGCAGTACCATGCACGAAAAAGGATTGAGCCGGGAACGTGGAAGCCACGTTCATGATCGAAATGAAAACGGTTAAGAGGCAGAGATGGTCAAATATGTCGGGTCAGTATATCGTCCACCCAGCGAAGCCAATAGCTTGATTATTCAGGCTACGCTGGGATGCAACCACAATAGATGCACCTTTTGCGGGAGTTATCTCGAAAAGCCGTTTACCATCCGAAGCATTGAGGAGATCAGGGAAGATCTTGAAGACGCGAGTCGTATGGGGCCCGTGACGCGGATTTTTCTCGCTGACGGCGATGCCCTCTGCATTCCCCAGAGACGATTGGTGGAAATCCTGCGGGCGGTCATCGAGTTTTTTCCTTCAGTCGAGCGAATCGGCATATACGCCAACGCCAAGAACATCTTGCGGAAGTCTCTCGAAGAACTGAAAGTGCTGCGCTCTCTCAGGCTCGGGATCGTGTACATGGGTGTTGAGACCGGCGACAGGGACCTGCTGGAGAAGATCCGAAAGGGCGCGACCTACGAACAAATGGTCGAGGCCGGTCGAAGGATCAAGGACGCGGGCATCGTGCTCTCGGTCACGGTTCTCCTCGGCATCGGAGGCGTTGAAGGAAGCCGACGTCATGCCCATGAAACCGCAAGAATTTTGACGGATATCGATCCGGACTATGTTGGCGCGCTGAGCGTGATTCTTGTCCCGGGAACCGACCTGCACAAGGATCATCTTGAAGGGCGTTTCACGCTTCCTGATCCATTCGGCCTGATTGAAGAGCTCAAGATCATGGTCGAGGAATCGTCATTCACTCACTGTGTCTTTCGATCCAATCATGCCTCGAATTATTTACCGGTAAAGGCTACCCTTCCGCAGGACAAGGAGGAGATCGTCCTCGCGATTGACCGTGTACTGCGATCGGCTGACTCGGCCAGGCTCAGGCCCGAGTTTCTCCGAGCTTTATGATGAGGTGAGGACCGCGGGATCTTAATTCGCGAGATCGCGGCGCATGGAGAGGAGTCCTGAGCTCTTCCCGTTCAGATCAACCAGCCGCCTCTTTTCATCAGGTGGCCGTCATCGTATTCTGGACAATGTTGCGTGTGGTTGTTTCATCGCGTGGGGAGAAATCTCTCGTGAGTGATGCATGGCGAGTGCTTTCGCTGGAGGCTTCCTTTGAGACCGTTGGTGACCCACGAGAGGTAATGGCGGATGATGGACGATAATTACCTGGGTATCGATTGTGGTTCCGTGAGCTTGAATCTCGTGTTGCTGGGTGGGGCCTCGCGAGAGCCGACTACCATGTACCGGCGGACACGCGGTCGACCGCTCCAGACTCTCATTGAGACGATCGATGAGCTCATTGGAAGCCGCGGGAGTGACATCCCGCTCAGATCGGCGCTGGTGACCGGCAGTGGTCGGGAGTTGCTGTCCCGGGAGCTGGACATCCCGGCCGTCAATGAGATCAGCGCGCATTCCGCAGGCGTTCATCGGGTGGATCCTCGGGTGAGGACCATCATTGAGATCGGTGGGCAGGATTCCAAGTTCATTCGTACCGAGCCGTCACCGGACGGCGGCGCGCCCAGGTTTCCGGTGTTCCGGATGAATGAGATCTGTGCCGCGGGCACCGGCGCGTTCCTGGACGAGCAGGCTGGACGACTGGGCATCCCCGTCGAGCCGACTGGGAATCCCCGTCGAGCAGTTCGGTTCCATAGCCCTTCAAAGCCATGATCCCGCGCCGATCGCGGGTCGCTGCGCGGTCTTCGCCAAAACGGACATGATTCACAAGGCCCAGGAGGGGACTCCGCTGCCCGATATACTCCTGGGGCTGGCGTTCGCGCTTGCCCGAAACTATATCGCCACACTGATCAAAGGGGATTCGATCGCGCCGGTGGTTTCTCTCCAGGGCGGAGTGATGAGCAACCAGGCCGTGGTACATGCATTCAAGAACTTGCTGGAGCTCGATGACACTGAGATTGTCACACCACCGCACTTCACTGTCCTCGGGGCCCTGGGATGCGCTGCTCTGGCATCCCGCGACGGTCCCGGACAGCCCTCCACGCTCCGGACCTTGAGGGATCGAGCGGTCAGCGCGCTTCGCAAACCCCCTCCCCGGTCTTTTCTCCAACCGCTGAATCAGGCCGGACACCCGGACACATTTCCCGCCGGCGATTCCCCTCGTACTGCCGATCTCAAACCGCCGCTGGTCATGGGGTTGGACGTGGGCTCGGTATCGGTGAAGGGTGTGGTGGTCGACGCAACCGCGCGTATTGTCAGAGAGGACTATCGGCTATCGAGATCCCGGCCCCTTGAGACGATGAAGGAGGTGATCAGGTCCCTTTCTTCAGGCCGCATCGCGCCGGCGCTCATCGCGGTCACCGGAAGCGGGAGACACCTTGCCGGAAGACTCATTGACGCGGACCTGATTGTCAACGAGATAACCGCACAGGCCACAGCCGCTCTGAGGCACGATTCCGCGGTGGATACCGTAGTAGAGATCGGCGGGCAGGATTCCAAGTGGATTTCCCTCGAAGCCGGAAAGCTCAAGGACTTCGAGATGAACCGTGTATGCGCGGCCGGAACCGGAAGCTTCCTCATGGAGCAGGCGGACCGGTTGGGGTTTTCCATGGGGCCGGAGTTCTCCGACGCGGCGTTCTCTTCCCGCACGCCGGCGGATCTGGGAAATCGCTGCACGGTGTTTATGGAATCGGACCTCATTCATCATCAGAACAACGGGGCAACCTCGGGTGATCTGGCCGCGGGAGTCTGCGTAAGCATCGTGCACAACTACCTGGAACGGGTTGCGAACAACAAGCCGATGGGGAACCGGGTACTCTTCCTTGGGGGTGTCGCGGCTACTCCCGCGGTCCGGGCTGCGTTCGAACGGGAAACTCGCAGGCAATTTCACAGCCCCGGGTACTACCGGGTCTCCGGTGCACTGGGAGCCGCACTCAAGGCTCTCGAGGGTTTTGAGGCCCGGGAAATTCTTGCTCGTGAGCGAGGCACAATTGATTTCGATCCCGCGGTCATCCGGAAAGAGCAGTTCAGGTGCAAGGGATGCTCGAATCGATGCCTCGTGGACAAATATTACCCGGAAAGCCGCATCGTGTTTCATGGTGGTTTGTGCGACAGGTGGGAAGGGGAGCAACGGTCATTGTCGCACGCGCGGGGCGGCGATCTTTTTGACCTGAGAACCAGACTGCTTGAAGAGATTTCAGAAAGCGGTTCAAAGGGGAACCGCTCCTGGGGGATGGCCCGCTCACCTCAGTTCTTTGAATGGTTCCCGTTTTGGAAAGCGTTTTTGGAAAAGCTCGGGATCTCCCTGATTGCAGCCCCGCGTTCCCATCGCGGACAGTTTGAACGCGGCTTGCGATACCTCAAGGTAGAGACCTGTCTCCCGGTGAAGATCATGGCCGGCCAGATAGCGGACCTGGTAGATTCGGGGATCAGGACAATCTTTCATCCATCGTTGCTTACCGAACAGCCTTCCACGGGAGGAGCCGCTCTCGTCGACCACTGTCCGTACATCCAGGCCTCGTCCCAGTTTTTCAAGGGGTCCTTCGATGTAGACTGGAAAGAGCCGCTCATTAGCTTCGAGCTGGATCCGGATTCCTTCCGCAAAGAGCATCTTCACCTGGCACGGGCCTTTGGAGCATCAAGGCGCGAGGCCCGGCAGGCCGTGGAATATGGTATGGAGCGTCAAGAAGAATTTGAAGCAAAGCTCCGACAAGAGGGTAAGGGTTTCCTCGATTCCTTGACCGAAGGGGAACGCGGCGTTGTCGTTCTTGGCAAGCCCTATCACACGGCAGACAGCTTTCTGAACATGAACCTTGGCAGCCTGTTCCAGAGGCTGGGCGTCCGGGCACTGCCCGCGGATTTGTACCCCCTTGAGCCTACAGGGACAGCGCCACAGGTGTCCTGGAAGTATCAGAGCAACATGATCCGTGTCGCCCGGGAAGTTGCGGACATCCCTCAACTCTTCCCCGTATTGATAACATTTTTCGGTTGCGGTCCCGATCCGTTCACGGTCCGTCACATCAAGGAAGCGCTCGCGGGCAAACCGATCCTGATGCTGGAGATGGACGAGCACACATCAAGGGCCGGCGTGATCACCAGGATGGAGGCATTTCTCGAACGCGTCAGGATGGAACGGAAAAAACCGATGGCCGGACCGAAGGAAGTCCGGACCGAGGAGCGTGCGGGTGTGGACGCGGCCCGGAAATCAGAGCCATCCGGAATGGACGTCGCGGTGGGACCCGGCTCTTTCGAACCGTCGAAGGTTGCCGTGTCGGACCCCGAGATAAGGAAAAGCGCGCGGCCGCCGCGAGCTGAGGTGCTCTATCTCCCGTACATGGCTGATCACGCGTACGGCTTTGCAGCCGCGGCCCGCTCTCTCGGAGTGGACACGCGGGTGCTGACTCCTCCGGATCGGGAGTCTGAGAAACTTGGCCGACCCCACATGGTGGGAGGGGAATGTCATCCGTATGCGCTCATACTCGGTGATTATCTGAAGATGGCTCAATCCGAGCGATCCGCGACCGCCAAACGGGCCCTGTTCTACGTAATGGGACTCGATGCCTGTCGCCTCGGTCAGTACCCCACCTACATCGAAAAGATCCGTCGGGAGCTGGGGTATTCGATCCGCGTGATATCGGAAATCGATGAAGGATTGGATGCCTTTGGGTTGTCAGAGAGCAACCAAAGACGAGTGCTGCTCAGGGCCTGGGAGGGACTGAACGCGTACGATCTGCTCATGCGGCTCTTTCTCGAAATCCGTCCCGTGGCCAGGGACAAGACACTGCTGGAACGGGTCTATACCGAGAGCAGAGACAAGCTCTTTGACGCCCTATCAGAGGGTCGAGTGCGGCAGGGGATGGAAGAGGCCCTCCATGGTCTGTACGGGGTGCCTGTGGATGAGACCGCGCCCAAACCCGTAGTCGTGGTTACCGGGGACTATTATACGAGGGTCGTTCCTTTCGCGAATAACGAAGTGTACGAGGAGATTGAGAATCTCGGGGGAGTCCTTCGTGCCCCGCCCACGTTCACTGACGCGTTCAAAATCGGACCGTTGCGGGACCTTATTTGGCATCTTGTCGCTCGCCGCGTGGGAAAGGCTGCAGAGGATGCAGTCCTGTTCCTCTACATGGCTGCCTCGGAACTCAAGGTCAGGGGCGGTCCGCGTGCGCGGCGGGTCCAGAATGCGTCGCTGGATCTGCTCGGACGCCGCATGTGGAAATCAGCCGGTCGTCATGCCCACACCCGTCTTCCCGCAGGCATGACCGCGCCCATCGTAACCACCCTCCGGGATGTTGACACGGGTGGAGACGGAATCTTGAACCTCATCACCTTGAACTGCGCGTACGGAACGGTGGTGACCGCGGCTCTCTCCCGGGCACTCAAGGACCGGCCGGGCATACCGATGCTCACGCTGATCTTCGACGGGCTGAAGAAGACGAATGAGAAGACCCGCCTGGAAGCATTCATGGAGCAAGTGCGGGACAATTTTAAGAGACGGACCGGATGCCGTGTCCGCTCAACCATCGCTTAGCTGAATCAGGGCACGTCCTTACCGCTCGAGGCGACCGCGCTCAGCTCTGATCAGTGCAAGTTGATATACTGGTGAAAGGAGTTTAGAGTTATGCGTGTGATCACTGTCTGTGTGGGCAGTGCCTGTCACCTCAAGGGATCACCGGAGATCATAGCCTATTTCCAGAAAGCCATCAAAGAAGCAGGACTCGAGGGAGAAGTCGAGCTGAAAGGTACGTTCTGTATGGAGCAATGCACCGAAGGAGCCAACTTTCTCATTGATGATGAGATCTTCCACGTAAGCTCCGTAGAAGAGGCTCGTAAGGTTTTTGAAAGGGAAATACTCCAGAAGACCTAGCATCGAGGTGAAAGCATCATGGACCAGGCCAGGCCGAAACGTAAGCCGTGGAAGAGTTGGCGCGACTTTACAGCATGGGCCCAGGATTTTTCGCTGCGGAATAAGCTTCTGGGAGGCTTCTTGATTGTTGTCGTGCTTGTGGGGCTGGTCACAAGTTTCGTCGGGACGAGGCTTGCCAGAGAGACGATCATCGAGGGAGCCGTTATCCGATTGTCCAGCGATCTGTCCATAGGGGCGTTCGTTCTCAAGAATGCTCGGGAGAATCTGGAACTGAAGATTCGGCTCACAGCCGGTTCCCACTCAATCAGGGAGCTCCTCGAAAAGGGGGACATGGAAGGCCTCCGGAACGCCCTCGCACTCATCTGTGTAGAAAATGATCTCGATTTCCTCTCCGTTGCCGACGAGAAGGGACGCATCCTTGCCAGGGCTTTTCTGCCTGAAGACAAAGGGGTCAATGTTTCATCGGACCCGCTTCTGGTTGCTGCATCTCAAGGAGAAAACGCGTCCGGTGTTCGGGTTGTCTCCGCTAAACGGCTCGCGCTTGAAAACCCTTCCCTTGTGCAACGACTCGGGACCAAAACGGGTAAGAAGGGGATGATTCTCGAGGCTGCACGCCCGATTGTCATCGGCAACAAAATCGCGGCGGTTCTCTACGGTGGAGTTCTTCTCGACAATGACAACCTGATTGTGGACCGAATTTCCCAGCTTGTGTTCAAGGGGGCTTATTTCGGCACGAGAGATGTCGGATATGTCACCATCTTTCAGGGTGATAAAGCCATCGCGACGACGCTGAAGGCAAAGGACGGCTTGCCCCTGGTCGGGTATCGGGCAACCGAGGAAATCGGAAAAAAGGTTCTCGGTAAAGGGCGCATGGAAATAACGAAAGAAAGGCAGTTGGGAGAAACGTACCTTTCTGCTACCCAACCGATACGAGACAGCGAAGGGAAGATTGTCGGCGCAATCCAGTTGGCCGCGCTCGAGGAACCGATCAACGTGGTCATTGATCGCCTCGTCAGGACCTTCCTCATTGTAGCCCTCCTCGGCGTGCTCTTGATGGCAGCCATATCCTATTTCCTCGTGCAGTGGATCAACCGCCCGCTGGAATTAATGGTGAATTCCGCGAGGCGAGCGGCCGAAGGCGATCTCAGTCACGAGGTGCCGGTTATTGCCAGGGATGAGATCGGAGAACTGGCCGCCACGTTTAACCTCATGATTCGAAACCTCGCTGAATCCCGTGCCAGGCTGGAAGAGTGGGGAGAAGAGCTCGCGTCCAAGATCGCGGCACAAACCGGTGAGCTTGACCAGGCCCGGGAGCAGGTTGCGAGGATCAAGAAACTGGCTTCGCTGGAAAAGATGGCCGACGGCATGGCACATATCATGGCCCACATTTCCGATCCCATTGTGCCCACCGTTCCCGAATCCGAGGACATCACCGGATCGACCAACACGATCCTCGTGCTCGATCACGAAGAAAAGACCCTCGATATCTGTCAGAGAATCCTCGAGAGTGAGGGCTTTGAGGTACGGATCGCCCGGACGGTCAAAGAAGCGCTCCAGCTATTGCAGGAAGATTTCTTCGACGTGGTGATAGCTGATATCGACATGCCCGAGATGGGCGGCAGAGAACTGCTCAAGGAGATCAAGTATCGACAGCCGGATGTGCTCGTGATACTCACCGCGCCCTTTAAGGCCACCGAGGACGCGGTCGAAGCGGTAAAATTGGGGGCGTACGATTATATTCCCAAGCCGTTTGGGCCGCATCAGATCCTTCTCATGGTGTACACTGCCCTTCAGGCCAGGCAGACGCTCGACCGGACCCGCCGGGAGCATGCTTCCCAGAGGGCCGAAAAGATCTTCCAGAGGTTACCGGTGGCGCTGGCTCTTGCGGATCCGGCGCACAGAGTGGTTTACAATAACCGGGCCTTTGTGGAGCTCGCGTCCAAGGACGGAGACGAAGTGGTCCGGGGCAAGACCTTCGAAGAGCTCTTTGGCGTCGATCCCCTCGATATGCGCGAGGGGGAAGAGGGCACGGGTTCCCGGTGGCTCGAGCTGGAGAAAGTCGGCCGCACGGCAAAGCTGTACAATTTCAAGCTTCCCGAGGAGAATCTCCGGGTGTTGATGCTGCTCGACATCACCGATACGGTCAAGAAGGATCAGCAGGCTGACGTATTCCGGACCGAGACGCTCACAAGGGCCCAGCAGGTCATCCATCAACAGATGCGAGTGGCCCAGGAGATCGCCGGCCTGCTCGGAGAAACGACCGCGGAGACCAAGGCGGCGCTCTTTGAACTGATCAAGTTGGCCAAAGAAGAGGGAGAGAGAAGCTCGATGAGTACTCCTCTCTTCATCGAGGCCGGAGCGGCCAATATCAGCAAGCATGGGGAAATCCTCTGCGGTGACTCCCTGGCCGTCGCTTCCTCGAACGGCGGCAAGCTCATGGTCCTCTCCGACGGTCTGGGAAGCGGCGTCAAAGCGAACATCCTCGCGACTCTCACCACCAAGATCGCCACCCGTCTCATGGAACGCGGGCTCCCGCTGGAAGAGGTCGTGGAAACGCTCACCGATACCCTGCCGGAATGCCAGGTTCGGAAAATCGCGTACAGCACCTTTACCTTGCTCAAAGTTCAGAATGACGGGACCGCGTACCTTGCGGAGTTCGACAACCCTCCAACCTTCTTTCTGAAACGAGGCTACGTCAGCGAGCTTAAGTACCGGGACCGCGTCATCGGAACGAGGAAGATTCGGGAGGCAATGCTGAGCGTCGAAGCGGGTGACTGGCTGGTGACCGTCAGCGACGGCGAAATTCATGCCGGTATCGGCGGACTGCTCAACCTGGGGTGGGATTGGCACAAGATCGCGAAATTCCTCGAAACCCAGGTCCATGAAGACATCTCCGCACGCAAGGTGGCCCAGATCCTTGTGGATCAGGCCAACGAGCTGTACGAAAACAGGCCGGGTGACGATACCACCGCGGGTGTCCTCAAGATTCGACCTAAACGTTTTTCCGCATTCATGATTGGGCCACCTGTGGAAGCGGAAAATGACGATCTCGTCGTGAAACGGTTCATGAAATTCCCCGGACGCAAAATCGTGAGCGGCGGAACCACCGCGGGCATCGTTGCACGGCATCTCGATACCGAGGTCCATGTGGACCTCTCCACAATGACGGATAAGATACCGCCGGCAGGGAGCCTCGAGGGAGTGGATCTCGTTACCGAGGGGGTCCATACCGTGAACCACACCCTGGAGATCCTCGAGAGGCTCGACGACGCGGCCGAGCTCGGGACGCGGCGTGATGGTGCAAGCCGCCTCGCAAAGGAATTCCTCCACGCCGACAGCATACACATCTTTCTCGGTCAAGCGATCAACCCGGCCCACCTCAATCCGAATCTCCCCCAAGAGATGGGATTCAAAAGCCGGAGCGTCCAGGCTATTGTAAATTTGCTCAGAGAGAAGGGCAAAGAGGTGAGCCTGGAAATTCACTAGAAGCGTTCGTAAACCTCAGCGTGCCAAAAAAAGGGAGCCTTCCAATCGCCCTGCTTTCTCATGGAAAAGCAGATCCATGGGCAAGACGATTCAATCGAATCTGTTGTCAGCGGGCTTCCCACGCAAGTTCTCGGCTTGACAGACACCTCCGGGACAGTTATATTCCTTCAAATACACGTGACGCGGGGTGGAGCAGTCAGGTAGCTCGTTGGGCTCATAACCCAAAGGTCGGAGGTTCAAATCCTCCCCCCGCTACCAATTAACCTACCGAAATCAGTCAAATCTTGGCCCGACAAAGGGTGTGCACATCCACGTGCCCACCGTCGCCTTCATCCTGAGCACTGCCACGTCACCTCTGAGCGAATCTCGGAAGACCCTGCAGGAAATTCCACGACGGACTTACAGACTCATGAGCGAGGACTGCCACCGCGCGATGGAAGCCAGTACGAGACGGCTGCACTCTCAGGTAATAATCGTTGACAAACTATGCGGCATAGACGTGAATTGAGGGATTCATTGTCACATCAGAAGGGGGAAGGGCTGCGACTATGGGACCGGTGGCCCAGCTACCCCCTCGGTCCCGCCCTGTTTCTTTTAGCCTGCAGAGAAATCCCCGAGATGGAAGGCATAAGTTTTACTTATGCCGCCAATCGGCAGATAGTTGCATTTTTGCACCATTTCTCGACAAACGGAGTAAGCCTTCCCTCTGCCATCCGCAACCAAACGGATCGAGGGAACCTCAGGACGGTGAGACACCGAAGTGTCTGATCGTTTTTTCGCCGGTGAAAGAAAATCGTCTATCTCGGGTATATATAATAGGGGGCGTTTTAAGGAGGGGGTCGGTTGGATTCCGATCACCTATCTCATTTCAGGATGGAGCGCCTATGAAGATGCAAGCTCTCGACTGTCCGAAGTGTGGCGCAAGCGTAGCGCCCGACAGCAAGTTCTGTCCATATTGCGGCTCGGGCTTCGTGCTCTCTGATGACCGCATCCGGTCCGACCCGCTCGGCGTTATCTGTCCCCATTGTCGGGCTGATAACCAGGCGACCGATAAATACTGCCGGAAATGCGGTGAGCTTCTACTCCGATCATGCCCAAGTTGTTTCGCGGACGTGCCGGTTGACTCAACGTATTGCAACGTGTGCGGAGCAGAAATCGAACCACCGCGTGAGGACCGTCTGCCACAAGTTGAGCAGGAACAGGACATAGTCAATACGAAAAAGACGATTCGATGCGGTGTCAGTCGCAGCTTCAGGGCCAAGCGCGGGGGCTTCAACAGAAGCTTCAGGGGTGGCCGATGTGGCTGCAGCGGTGGTCGGGGCGGTTTCAGGGGCGGCAGAGGTCGCCATCGATAACCCCGATCGTGCGGCAGGCAGTATTGCCATGGAGACCCTCCCGGCAATGTAGAAGGGCCGGACGAAGCGCTCAAATCTGCGGAAATGTCCATCACCAGGGCGTATGAGAAGACAGATAAGAAGGCCGGCAGGCACTGCTATATGATAAACAAGCCGCCGGTGGTCCATCACTCATCTTCGTCCATCGCTTTTACCGGCGGCTTGGTGAACTGGCAAGGAAACGAGACCTGTTTTTCATGAGAAAGACAAGTAACAAGTTCGTACGGTTCGAGCGTGCCACCCTGGCTCGATACCTCCGCACTCTGTTCGGGTGAGCTGCAGCACGCTGGCTCAGTCTTGACTCGCGGGTTTGCGCTGAGGTAGGTTCGACCAACGGGATGGCGGAGGCCGTTCACGAGATGAGACGACGGCTGTGCCGCTCTCAGGTCTTGTTGGGCACCGCACGGGGCCATGTACGGCATCAGGGGTACTGACACCCGACCGCGTATTCACCCAAAAACCTGTAGGAACGCGGAGGCAGCCCAAGATTCCCGGTTATGGTAATCGCGATTCTGAGAGAATTCGGCGCCAGGTCACTCCTGAGCGGCGCACGTCATTTTCGGAGCAGGAGAGCCGCATGCGTGTTGACGGAAGAAAGTACGTATTGCCCGTTCTTTTGGTGTGTCTCTCGCTGGTAGTATCGCTCCTCATAGCAGAAATGGCGGTACGCCGCTTCTGGCCAGCCCATAGAGGGTCTCGGAGTCACAACAAGCTGTTTGTCGAGCATCATACTCTCCTTGGCTGGACCAAGCATTCGAACTTTGAAGGCATCCACCGTACCGCCGAGTATGCCATTACCGAGAAATTCAATTCGCGGGGCATACGCGGCCCAGAGTATTCATATGCCAAGAAACAAAATGAAACTCGGATCATGATTCTGGGCGACTCGTTCGCCGAAGGCTATTGTGTTGAATTTGATGACCTCTTTTCCGAATCTTTAAAGGCACACTTGAATCAACAGAAAACGAAGTATTACGAAGTTATCAATACGGGAACCGGAGGTTGGAGCACGGACCAGGAATACCTCTTCTTTGTCACGGAGGGATTCAAATACCGGCCTGATATCGTAATGCTCCTCTTCTACCACAATGATGTCTGGCCGAACAATCAGTCAACTTACTGGAGGGGAGGGAAACCATTATTCAAAATTGAGAGTAATGAGCTCGTGCTCAGCAACACGCCAGTGCCCAAACCCCACCCGAGAAAGCCACGTTCATGGAATCGCCGGGTCGGCCGATGGCTCAAGGATAATTCAGATCTGTACTGCCTATCCCAGAAAGCAATGGAAGAAGCCGCGCCGATGGTCCGTCATCTTATGGCTTCGGTTGCGGTGCAATCGAATTCCAGCAGGCCATGCCGAGAACTTCCGGATCGCTGGGTAGTTTTTTACCGAAATCCCGAATCAGGAGCAATTGATCGGGCATGGGAAATAACCGACCGACTCTTGGTTGAATTGCGCAATGAGGTCGAGAAGGTACACGCCACGCTCATCATCGTCAATGTCCCGTGGCAAGCGACCGTATATCCGTCGGAGTGGCGTGACTTTGTCAGCAAGTATTGCCTCGATCCCAAAAAATGGGACCTCGATCAGCCCCGCCGGAGGCTTGCCGAATTCTGCAAACAGGAAGGCATCCTTTGGTATGATTTGACCGAACCGTTGAGGGAGTATGCCCGGAGCCTCCAATCACAGGGCAAACGGATATATTTCCCGTACGACGGCCACTGGACTCCGATCGGTCAAGAGCGCGTGGGCCAGCTTTTGGCGAGATACCTCCAGCACAAGGGACTGTAGCTATCTTCTCCTGAACTTCCACGGCGGAACCGCATTCGGCATTGACCACGATCCTACTCGTGCCGCCCGAGCTTCTTTCCCCAAGGCAGCCGAGTCAACGTCTTGGGGAGCAATCAGCACCAATCAGCTCAGGACCACTTCTTACCGAGCTCGGCCAGACCTCCTCTCTTCAAATCATCCGGCGTCATGACGACGTGGAACTCCACCTCGGCATTGAATGCAAGAAACCAGGGTTCGGCCAAGGCCGGGACCTTCGATGGATCAGCCAGATCGACAATGAGTATCCCCATGCGTTGTCCGTTCCGCTCAGTGAAATAAACCGCGTCCGGTCCGATTTCCTCCAGTATCTTCCCCAAAGTTCGGTCGGCAGTACCATCCTTGACCGCAGCGTTGAACTCCTTGTTGGGAAATCTCACGTTCAGTAACATTTTCATCGTATCCTCCTTTGTCTGAGGAGACGCAACTCGAAAACATATCTGTTCAGTTTCGTACTTCAAGGTTGGCCATTGGCGGGTCATAGTCAAGGCACCATTAAGGCAGATTGCCTTACCCGAACATGGCAAGCTTCAATGATCCAGCACTCGTCAACTCCCGCTTGGCGCATTTCTGCCTCTTCGACGTGCCGTTCGAAATCGTCTACAGGAATTGATGCGATGGATTGCCGGCGGGACGAATCGTTCCACGTGACACCGAAATTTTTCAACCTACCACATTGGGAGATAGATTCCGGTTTTCTATCCCCCCATGGTCCGCGGTCTCCGCAAGCATCCCGCCAGGCTTCCGCTCAGCTCAAATCTTCATCTCCGCGTATCGATTCCGTATTTCGAGGGATTCGCGGTGCTGACTCTTTGCTCGTATCTGTCCTTCAAGATATGATAAATCTGGTGCCGGAGGAGTATGAGCATTTGGTGGATGGGAATGGAACCGGCTCAGCCCGGCCGATGAATTTCCGGAGACCCACATGAGTGACGAAATGAGGAGCACGAAAGAGCTCGTCCGGGAACTGCAGGAGTTGAGGCAGCGGATCCAAGAGCTCGAGCGAAACAGTGCCGAGCCGCGGCAAACCGACGAGGCTTTGCGAGAGGTCGAAGAGCGTTACCGCAAGGTGTTCGAAGCCTCATCCGACGGAATTCTCGTGACCGAGGATGGGGTCATTGTCGAAGCCGACGACAGGATCGCGGAAATTGTGAGGCGTGATCCTGCCGAGCTGGTCGGTCTCCAGTTCAAGGAGCTTATTCAGGAGGAAAATGACCGAAAAGCCGAGGGTCAGGTACTTGATGGGAATCAAGAAGTTGTCGAAGTAGAGTTGATTCGGAAGGACGGAATGCCCGTCTTGGTGGAGCTGTCCACCAAGGGGGCGTCCGACAGGGATTCCGCCACGGTGACCGCGGTACGAGATCTGACGCAGGTGAAAGCCGTCGAAGAAAAAGCCGCGGAGACCGAGGAGCGTTTCCGGGCCATTTTTGAGGCCGCGCCGGAGGTAATCTATTTGAAGGACTCGGACTTGAAACTGACCCATGTCAATCCTGCCATGGAGACACTCTTCGGTCTTGCCGCTTCCGAGCTCCTGGGATCCAGAGAGGAAGATCTCTATGGCGAACAGACTGCTCAACAGATTAGAAAATGGGATTCGAGAGCGCTGGACGGACACATTGTGGAAGAAGAACACACGAGAACCGTTAATGGCGAACCGCGCACGTTCCTCGACATAAGGGTGCCGCTCCGTACCATGACCAACGAGATCTTTGGAGTGTGCTGTATATCGAGGGATATCACCGATTACAAGAGGACCGTGCC
>JARRRG010000099.1:0-9249 GCA_037380965.1 Deltaproteobacteria bacterium | reverse complement strand
TCCCGGTGGGAGGATACATATATACCGGTCGGGCGGTCAAAAATTTGTTTCCCCGTGTGGAGAGGCATTGCCGCCGGAAGAAAGCTTTTCGGTGGCACATAGACTATCTGCTGCAATGGGCCGAGGTCATGAGGATCGTCATCTTTCCCGGCCAAGCCGATGCCGAGTGCGCCATCAATCTGGAAACATGCAAGAGGAGCACGTATTCCTTCCTCATTCCGGGATTCGGATCCTCGGACTGCCGGTGCCCGTCCCACCTTATATGGATAGGCAACGAGAAGGTTGACTTACCGTAAGCGTTCCATTTCACAACCCTGTTGGCATGGAGTTTGACTTTGATCTTTTTGCACGGCGTGGGAAAATTTTTCAACGGACGACCTCTGTTTCAAGATGCGAGCATCAGCGTGCACCGGGGTGATCGAGTCGGGATAGTCGGCCCGAACGGCGCGGGAAAATCGACTCTGCTGGGATTAATGGAGGGTGCGATCACTCCCGATGAGGGAAAGGTCACGATCGAAAAGAAGGTGCGGATGGGGGTACTTCACCAGGAAGTGATCTCGGGTGTCAGCAGACCCGTCCTGCAAGAAGTGATGGATGTTTCCGATCAGCTCAGCCACATTCGAGAAAGGCTCATTCATCTCGAACAGAAGATGGGCGGTCTGGCGGAGAATAGCCGCGAGCTTAAGGCGGCTCTTGAACGGCACGGCCGCCTCCAGCATGAATTCGAATCGCGCGGAGGCTATTCCTTGGAAGCGAGGGCCCTGAAGGTGCTGCAGGGACTCGGATTTCAACCCGAAGATGCAACGCGGTCATGGGACGAATTCTCGGGCGGGTGGAGGATGCGGGTTGCCCTTGCCAAGATCCTGTTGGCCGAGCCGGACCTGCTGCTCTTGGACGAGCCGACGAATCACCTTGATCTGGAAAGCCTTCTGTGGCTCGAAGATTACCTGAGTGGTTTTGGAGGAGCAATGGTCATCGTTTCACATGATCGAGCCTTTTTGAACCGCCTGGTAAATAAGATCATCGAGGTCGAACAGGGAAGAGTCGCCACCTATACCGGGAACTACGAAACGTATGAGAAGAACAGGCGCATGCAAGAGAAGGTTCTCCAGGCCGCGTATAAGAATCAGCAGGAAAAAATTAAACGCATCCAGAAGTTCATTGATCAGAATCGTGTGAAAGCGAGGACGGCCAGCCGTGTTCAGAGTCGCGTAAAAATGCTCAACAAGATTGACCGGATAGAGCCGCCTTCTACTCACAAGACCGTCAGCTTCAACTTTCCACAGCCTGCGCGTTCAGGCAGGCGGGTTGTGGAGATTACAGATCTGGTGAAGCGATTCGGCGATATCACGGTGTACGACGGATTCAGTCTGGTTGTCCATCGACAAGACCGAATCGCCCTGGTCGGCCCTAATGGAGCAGGAAAATCCACGCTCATGAAGATCATCGGAGGTGTCCTCCCCTATGAGGCTGGTACCGTGAAGTACGGCCATAAGGTAAAAGCAGGATATTTCGCCCAGCACCAATTGGAGAGCCTGAACCCCGACTGGACCGCGTTGGAAGAAGCCGCGTCGGCATCACCCGGTACGACGGAGCAAGAGGTGAGGAATCTCCTCGGCGCTTTCCTCTTCTCGGGAGATGATGTGCACAAGAGAGTGAAGGTCCTTTCAGGCGGTGAAAAGAGTAGGCTGGCACTCGCCAAACTTCTCCTCGCTCCGCCCAACCTCCTTTTGATGGACGAGCCGACCAATAATCTCGACATTCCCTCTTGCGAGATCCTCGAGCAAGCCCTGAAAAAGTTCGAAGGCACATTGATATTGATCACCCACGACCGGCGGATGATGAATGAAATCTGCACAGGCATACTGGAGATCGACAAAGGTCACGCCGAATTTTACCTCGGGACCTATGACGAGTACTTGCACGCGAAACGCCAGCCGAGGAGTAACCAACCGGATGCCACATTGACCGGACCAACGGCCGTTTCCGAGAAAGAGCAGCCTTCCCGAGGAAAAGAGTCCCGCAAGGACCGGCGGCGGCGCGAAGCTGAGAATCGGAAAGCTCTGTTCAAACAGCGGGCGCCATTGGCAAAGGAGATTCGAAGGATCGAGGAGCAGCTTCAGCTCAAGGATGAGCGGATCAAAGAGATACAGGCGCTCATGGCCGACCCCGAGACCTATGCGAATCGTGAATTGATTCTCCCGCTCCTGGAGGAGGAACCTGCTTTGGCAAAAGAGATTAGAGAATTGGAAGCGCGCTGGGAAGAGTTCCAAAACAGGTTGTCAGAAATCGACAACTAGACCGAGCCCCTGCCTTGGTCCCGCAATGAACGGCGCTTGCGCGTCCCGGAGATGGGAAGCCTCCGCGATTCCGTCCCATTCAACCGCTCTCTTACTGAGCGCCGACGGCGCAGGAAATCACCCTTCCAGCCTTATCCTCTATGGTAAAAGATGCTCATCAAGTGCTTTTTCTCACCCAGATGCTGGAACACGCCGTCGAAAGCGTGCTGAACTTCTTCCAGTGTGGGACGGCTGAGAGGATCAAGATCGAGCATTCTCTCTGCTGTGGCAGCGAGGTATTCCAGCGCGGTGTTTCTGTTGAGCCACGGATTGAGTGCGGTCAGCTTGGGCCTGGGCTCCTTTTCAACTCTCAGAATTTGAGCCGCCAGCTCCTGACGGCTCGCAGCCCTGGGAAAGACCATCGGCAACTTCCCGGTGAGCAGAACCGCGACGATTGCCCCGACACTGTACAGATCGGACTGAAAGATGCTCTTCCCCCTCACCTGCTCCGGGGCCATGTAAGAAAATGTCCCGACGACCTTGCCTTTGAACAGGTCCTCGATTGCTCCCGCCCCTACCGAGAGAGCCACTCCGAAATCAATCACCTTGAGTTGGTTGACCAATTCATTCTTGTCCACCATGTAGAGGACATTGTCAGTTTTCAAATCCCTGTGGACGACGTTTTTTTCCCGGAAGAGTCGAAGACACTGAAGGAGCTGATTGATTATGACTTCCAATGTCGCGAGGTTCAGGTGACTCTCGAGCGCGAGAGGGGGTTTATACCTTCGAGTCCAGTTTTTTTCCACGAGTTGAGTCAGGATGTCATTCGGATGGTAAGCATTGATGAGAAGCTTTTCACCACCCTGCTCCACCAGGCCGTAGTATTCAACGATGTACGGGTGCTGTTCAGGTGTCTGGACCCTGGCATGCATGGCCGCTTCGTAATCGAGCAGAGCCTCCGGGTCACCGAAGTCGCGGGCTATTTGTGACTTGACGGTTTTTAGCGCGACGATCCGGCCTCGAAATATACCGATGCTCACTTTGCCCATCGCGCCAGAGGAGATGTCACCCAGGATTTTGACCTTGCCGCCTTTCACCTTCGCCGGGTTTTCCAGGGAATCGAGGATCAGTTTGATGATTCCCGCCATCTCGTCCCTGGTCTTGGAGCTGAAATACCGGCCGCTCTCTTTAAGATCCTCATTTGTCCGGCGTTCCATTGCCGCACGATTGACGATAGGCCGGTAGACCTCAATTGCCCGGTCTCCCCTCGGGTCACGTTGGCGGTGCTCGCCGTGGTAATCCCCGAAAGCTGCATAGTAGCGGTATTCCAGGAAGCTCTGCGCCAGCCGTCCCTCCGGCCTGGAACCATAGATCTGGTGCAGTTGCGAAGTCTTGCTCAGGAGGCCCGCTCCTCTGCGTTTTCTATTCCTGATCAGCTTTGCACAGCGCGCTACTTCGGCTGGATCATCCAGGTCGCAATAGTCACTCGGAAGCTCGTAAAAGCCGCCAAAATCGATCAAGGAGATTAAAGCCAAATGATGCGACAGGCCTGCCAGGGTCTGAATGTTGTCGGTCGTCTGTCTTAAATAATCCAGAAGCCTTTCATTGAGGAAATCCGAGAGCAGATCTTTGTGGTACCCGGACGAGACTCGATCCACGGAAAAACCGCAGCGGAACAGAAACCAGACCAGCTTCATAAGCTCTTGTGCCATCTCCTTGCGTGAGCCGCTGAAAAACCCAAATAATGACCGCGAGGATTCCTGCTCGATCATCAAACGGTGGAGTTCCAGTACAGCTCGCCGTACGATATCCGCCGTTCTGGTCAGGCTAACCTCCTCGGACTCGGATTCGTCCCTGTCAACAAAATACGGTATGAGCGTGGTGGTGTCTGCGTCTTCAACCACGTAACGCTCTCTGTATTTCCGATTGAGCTCCGCGAGGGTCCTCCGCATTTTCGCTACGTCTCGCGCCAACGGTCGCAGATTATTCTCCGCCTCCATCCATTTGACCGCGTATAAGAATATTCTGCCTTCAGATTCAATCTTTTCGATCTCCGCACGGCTTTGGGCGAGGACTCTCTGATCGGGAAACTGCTGGGCGGACCTGATGATGGTGAAGAGGACCTCATGGTAGGTCATTCTGTCGCTTTCCAGAAGCGGCAACAGATCTCCTATGATGAGGAGGAGATAAGGTATTCTCTTCTCGAGAATGCGGCCGATCTGACTGATGGGATCGACTTCTCCTTTGCGGGCCAATTGGGACAGTTCGGCATAGTAGTGGACAACGCCGTACAAGTCTTGCCGCAGGGAGTGAGCATCTTGCTGCATAATCAGCGCATCCTCAGCTCATCCGCCGTTTCCGGGAGAAGTCTGCGAATCATGTTCGCTACGCCCTTCTCCTCGAGGTTTGTACTGGTATCCGGGAAAACCCTATGGAGAGCTTGAACTCGACAGGAGTGTCCGACGTGATGCAAATTGTCGACAGGACGAATCTCTTGAACAGATCGGCGAGCTGTGCCGTGGGGCCTCGTGTACTCGGCTGGATGCCTGGAATGAAGTCTCGCTCGAAATGAGTGTTTCATTTCTCGGCATGCCTCACCGTTTCCCGCGCTTGGAGGGGAGCTTGATCAATTTCTTAAAGGCTGGAGTGCCGGTGATTTGTTCGAGAGCCTTGTCAGACAGGGCTCGCTTGATAACCGTTTCACCTCCTGCCCTGACCGCTAAATCCAACGTGTCCATGGCCTGCTTGGGCCGACCGGATTTTGCAAAGACAAGCGCAGCATTATAGTGAAGCCATTGCGGTTCAAAAGGCTCCTTCTGCTTCAGGGCACGGTGGTAGTATTGCAGGGCACCTTCGTAATCGCCCATTTCCATACTAAGGTATACCAGGCGACTCATCGCATAAGGCATCAGTTTAGGAAGTTGCTCGAAAATTTGGCGGATTCTCAGAGCCTCGCCGAGGTTCCCGAGCATCCATTGGGCGACCGCAAGATCCGCAAGGGCAAACTGATCTTCCGGTTCCTTGCTGAGCCCTTTGTAGTAGTATCTCACCGCCTTGCGCGGTTTGTTCTTCTTGTAAAGGAAGTAATTGGCGAGGTGGAAATCTACCTGCGCGTCGTCCGGATTGTGCTCAAGTGCTTCCCCGAATAATTCCAGGGCCTCTTCCTCACGCTCCAACTCGAGATAAAGGTGGCCAAGCTCTGTGAGAAACTGGCTGTCAACCGGGCTGATCTCAACCGCTCGTCGCAGGTAGCGCAGAGCCCGGGAGTAGTCGCATTCATCAAAATAGATGAGCCCGAGGTTGAAACAGGGGTCGCCGTTGCTCTCATCGAGTCGTATCGACTCTGCAAAATCCTGTTTGGCCGCGTCGGTCTTTCCCATCTTCCAGTGGATGAGACCACGGTTGTTGAACAGATAGGCGTTTCCCGACCCGCTGAGCAGAACAGCCCTGCCGATCAGCTCCTTGGCCTCGTCCAGGCAGTCCTCATCATATTTCATGAGCGCTTTCTCGTTGAGAGACCGGACGAGCCTTTCTCTTTCCCATTCTTGAGCCAGGCAGTAGACAAGATCACCAGAACGAATTTGCTCCAGATCGGACTCTTGAATTATGAGGGTATAATCGGTGACTTCCGTGAGTTCATCCTGCCGCCGGGCTTCGACGACGAAAACCGGGGGCTTTTTGGGGTCCCCCACGAAATTGAGATAATGGTAAACCTTGCAGTCAAGCACTTCTTCGGCTTCCCATATTTCATCAGGATGCTCCAAGGTGAAGTTAACCCACCGCAAGAATTCGGTTTTTCCCAGCCCCGAGTCCATCGGCACGAGATGGGGGAACGCTTCCAGTATGCGATCTCGATGGGGGAAAGGAGGAAGGAAGGTCACACATGGGGTCGGGCACTCATCCTCTGAACCAAACAGCTCCTGCAAATCCCTCGTTGCCATCCTCAACCTCGATAATTTGGCGTAGCCCTGTCATCTGCATCACCGCGGCAAGCACGGCTCAGGCATTCTCTGCGGCAGGACGCCGTCTCTAGATTTGTTAAGAAAAAGATAGCATGAAGCTGTTCTGAGGTCAATCCGATGACCTTCCAGGCGGGAATCGTCGACCGCTCAAAGACGCCGGGCCACTCAGACCCGCATCCATCACCTGAAAAATTCCAGAGAGAGTACCGGCTGGCACGGGGCTCGAAGACCGCCTCGGACCGATCTGACCTTCATCCACACTACCATCGGCCGGCCATCTCGTGCGAACAATCAGGACTCGCGATTTTCGTAAAGGACGATAGCCGCGGTCTCCGCTCGGAGCATGCCCTTTCCCAATCCGACGGCAGTGTACCCTTTCCTGACCGCCGAGCTTTCTTCCGAGGGAGCAAGCCCACCCTCGGGTCCCACAACGAGTTGAATCGGTCGAGGGTCCAGGCTCTGCAATGCCTCGAATAGAGGTGCGGCCGCGGGTGAGGTCGACAGCAGAAGCTTTGTCGTGTCGCCTACATCGCGGCGTATAAACTCTGGGAAGCATACCGGAGAATCCACCACCGGCAGATCCGCCCTGCCCGATTGCGCCGCGGCGGACGCCACGATGGTTTGCCATCGTTGCTTTTTATCCTCGGGCCGACGACTTGTCCTGAGGCTGAGGAGGGGGACGAACCGGGACACGCCCAATTCGGTTCCGTGCCGGAGAATATCCTGGAACGGCCGGGGCCGGATGCAGCCGAAGGCCAGTGTGATTTCGAGGTTTGGGGTTTCCGCGGCGCGGGAAGAGCTGATCTCCCCGTGGAGCTCATTGCGGCCCGAGCATAGCAATCGGACGATGTGCTCTCGCTTGCCGTCAAAAACCCTCACCTCGTCGCCCGGCTTCAGGCGCAGGACTCTTGTCAGATAGTGCACGGCCTTGGGGGCAAAGGTGACGCCCGAGGGGGAGATCGAGTCAGGGGTGACAAATATCCTGCGATGCTTCAATGTTTTGGTTTCCCCCGTCTCGGCGATGTGCCGTGCGCGCTCACCATCGCCATGTGAGACTCTGCTCGACAAGCCCGCAAAATACCAAGATGCCGGATGTCAGGGCCCGTGCCGGCGAGAACCGAAACGGGTCTTGAGATACAGGTCAATTCGATCGAGCCCTGCGAGAATGTTGTCCATGGAATTCGTGTAGGAGAATCGAAGAAAGCCCTCCGCGTGGTTCCCGAAATCTATTCCCGGCGCCACACCCACGCCGGCTTCCTCCAGGATCTCAAATGCAAATTTGTAGGAATCACCCGAGAATTGCCTCGCGTCGGCAAGTACGTAAAAAGCGGCCGTAGGATCGACCTTGATGTCAAAGCCGATCTCCTTGAGCCTCGAAATCATCACCACCCGCCTCTGATCAAAGGTCTCTCTCATTCTCCTCGTTTCTTCCGACGAGTTGGTCAGGGCCTCCACTCCCGCGTATTGGGCAAAATCCGCCGCGCTGATGAAGAAGTTCTGGGCCATCTTCTGTATTGGTCGCACGTACGCGGGCATGGCAACCAGATAGCCCAATCTCCAGCCAGTCATTGCATAGAGCTTCGAAAACCCGTTTACCACAAAGGCATTTTTGGTGAATTCGAGGATCGAGTGTTCCTGTCCTTCATAGACCAGGCCGTGATAGATCTCATCGGAAATGATGGGCAGTCCCAATCGAGCGAGACGCTGCATCCTTTCAGGCTCCATGAGCGTCCCGGTTGGATTAGACGGGGAGTTGACAAGAATTGCTCTCGTCTTTGCGGTCACTGCCTGCTCGACATCGCCGGGATCCATTTGGAACCCATTCTCCGGCGGGGCTTCGACAAACACGGGGACTCCGCCCAAAAAATCAATGAAATTGGGATAACAGGCATAATGAGGGTCCGAGAGTATCACTTCATAACCAGGGTCGAGAAGAGCGGACAAGACCAGGAATATGGCCGGCGAAGAGCCAGACGTGATGACCACGCAGTCCGGATCAACTTCAGCGGCGTACTTCCGTCGATAATGCCGGGCTACCGCCTTGCGCAACTCAGGTATACCAGTGCTCGCGGTGTAGTGGGTTTTTCCCGACTGCATGGCCTTCATCCCGGCCTCGACGATATTTGCCGGAGTATCGAAGTCAGGCTCTCCCACCTCGAGATGAATGACGTCCTCACCGGCCCTTGCCATTTCCATGGCCCTTTCGAGGACGTCCATTACGAGGAATGGCGGTATTTGCCTCGATCGTTGGGAGATTTGGGTGACAACAGGGTCCATAATTCTTCTCCAATCAGTGCCTTCAGCACGAGCTGAGGCAGTATTATATTTAAGATCGGGCTGTTGCTTCAAACTTATTCATTGATTTTCCGCGGTTGCCCTGCTAGAATATCGCAACTGCAAGAAAAGTCTTTGTTTTTTCTACACGGGCCGTTATTTTGAAGAGCACAATGACGCGTACAGGATCGAAGCTTGCTGGAAAGTCTTGGAATTTCAGGCTACAGCTCCTGATCATCTTGTCCTCGATTCTCTTCTTGCCCGCCCGCGTCATGTGCGCGACGTATGGCATTACCGAACCCACGGGAAATTTCGTGCCCAAGGTCACCGTCACGGTTGGGAACAAGGAAATCCTCATAAAGAAGGTCAAACCGACCGACAGATTCCAGTCGATATCCCTCATCCTCAACAAGAAGAACAGGGCTCTCGTGCGTAACGTTGGCCTTCTGAGCATTCAGTGGGTGGATCAGCAAAACCGGCCGCGAAAACCGATCCCGTTCGCGGGTCCCCGCTATAATCCAAAGAAATTGGTGTTTAAGGATTCCATGACGAGATCGAGCGCCCTCCGGATTATCGACAAATCCACCCGCGGGTTGTTCGCCGGCAAAGAGTTTTCCGATCTCTTCACGATGCACGTCGACGGGCAACTTTGCCTTTCTACGGAGTCCTTTTATGAAAAGGAGCGAACGGTAAAGCTGGATTCTGGAAGGGATCTCTCCATCGACGTGGACACG
>JARRRG010000098.1:0-6644 GCA_037380965.1 Deltaproteobacteria bacterium | reverse complement strand
CGGGAACTGAGTCCTTGTCTCTCAGTCCGGATTCACGGCCGGCCCTCAAAAGATAGTAGGCCGCGGCAAGTGCAATGACGACTACACCTAGATCAAATAAGTTGAAGCTCGTGAGGCTCTTGTAATCAAGGATTATGACCTTGCGGGAGATGGCAAGGAGAGCCACAACGATCGCGATCTCCACTCGAATGACTTGTTCGCGCCGGTACGTCCGAATAGTGACCAGGAGCTCAATTCCGATCAGGACCAGGAGAAACAGGCCGAACACTTCCAGGAGCTCATTGATCTCAATCAATCCCCACGGGGGAGTAAGGAGATATTTGACGAGGATCCAGGCTAGGTCGAGCGTTGCAAAAAACACCACCGCCATCATCATGACAGCAAGGAGAACGAGAATAAGTGTCTCATATTGCCTGAGGATCTTGTTAAGCTTCATTTGTTCGCTGCTCCCGGTGGGCGATAAATGAAATAATCACAAATGCCAAATGCTGGGCCATTCTCATAAAGATAAGATTTACATTTGTCAATTAACACTTGAATACCATGAGCACATTGCTCCATAAGAATACCGAAAGGACCGGCCAGAGGAACCGCTTCCCGCACTGACGGCTGTCCGGGGCATCCACGACCTCGCGCCGAAACGTTCGTGCAGCAGCCGGACTATGGGGTCCCTCATCCGATTGAGAAGTTACCTGTTGTTAATAAGCGGGCCGCGGGTGTACCATATACGGTCTCTGTGCAACAATCGGGAACGTATCGAGAGCAGGCGGTCATGGCAAGGAGTACTCAGCGGGCCAACGATCAGGAGGCACTCGAGGATTTAAGGCGGCAGGTACCGTGGCCTCAGCGAATAGCCGCGTCTCCCCACGGAATGGTGTCCACCGCGAATCACCGGGCGACCGAGGCCGGCACAGAGGTCCTGAGTCAGGGAGGCAATGCCGTAGATGCCGCAACCGCGGCCGGATTTGCCCTTGGTGTGTGTGAACCTGCGTCCAGCGGTCTGGGCGGGCAGACCATGATGCTGATTTTTAACGCGGAGACGCGCAAGACAGTGGCGCTCGACGGCTCATCCCGCGCGCCGAATCGGGCCACGCCGGGGAGTCTCAGCCACTCGGAGAGACTGAGGGGACACTGTGCCACGACAGTACCCAGCACCCCGGCCGTGCTTGAGTATGCCCGGCGAACGTACGGGACCATGACGCTGGCCCAAATTCTGGCCCCTTCCATCAAGCTTGCCGAACAGGGCTTCGAAGTAAGCGATTTGCTTCACACCCTGACGAAACGGGAGCTGCGGAACCTCAAGGCAGGCTCGGCAGCACCCTTTTTTCTGCACGATGGCCGCCGACCGTATTCAGTTGGAGCGACTCTCCGTCAACCGGTCCTTGCGCGGACATTCACCCGTCTGTCCGAAAACGGTGTTGAGGACTTCTACCTGGGTGGAATTGCCCGCGATATCTACGAGGACATGGAAGAGAATAACGGCCTGCTGCATCTGGACGATCTGGCTCAAATCCCCTGGCCTATAGAGCGGAGACCCATTGCCACGATGTTTGCCCACCATCGCATAATGACCTTCCCGCCGCCCGGCGCGGGTAGAACACTCATAGAGATGCTGAAAATCCTCAGCCACTTTCCCGAGAATCTCTGGAACGCGGACACTCCCGAAGGCGCAGTTGTATTGGCTGAGGTGATCCGGAGAGCCAACCTCGACCGGAGAGACCGGCCGTTCGATCCGAATTTCTATCCCCAGGTCGAGGACCGGCGCATGCTGAGCTCCGACTATGCAAAGCTCGTTTCACGGCAGGTACGGAAACGAGTCAGAATAAAGACGAGCGGGGAGACCACGCATCTGTCGGTCATGGATCGCGCCGGTAATGCCGTGGCTCTTACGCAATCCATCGAGCGCGTGTACGGCTCGTTCCAGGCGTCGCCAAAGCTTGGATTCTTGTACAACAACTATATGAGCGCATTCGAATACGAAGACATGTCACATCCGTATTTTCTCCGCCCCAATGCCGTGCCGTGGGCGAGCGTCGCGCCCACGATCGTATTCAGGGGACGGAGACCCTGGGCTGTCCTCGGCTCTCCGGGAAGCGAACGGATAGCGTCGTCCATCCTTCAGGTGCTGTTGAGATTGAGACGCCAGCCGCCGTACGACGCGGTGGCCGGTCCCAGATTGCACTGTTCCCGCGAGGGAAAAGTCTCCCTCGAAGCCTCTCGCATGCGGGACGACATACCCGCGGCTCTCGAAAAGCGTGGCTTTGAAGTGAGCCGCCGGGAGCCGTACTCATTTCATCTGGGGTGCATCCAGTTGGTTCTGCGTGACGGTAAGAAGTTCATCGGAGTTGCCGATCCGCGACGGGACGGCTCCGCGGGCGGGCCGAAGAAATGACTCCGGCCTGCAGATGGGGCTCGACGAGGGTGTGTGCTCCACCACCGGTTCCGCTCTCTTGTCGGGATGCGGAGCGACCGGCCCCGGATTGGAGCGCGGGCGGCCATCGACGCGGCGGTCCGTAGACCGGGTCAGGACGTACCCGACCCACCGCCCGCCGCGTACCTTCCCGAGCGCTACCGACTTTTGATTTTCTGGAGGGTCGCCTTATCGATACGGCCGGTGACTTTCAGCCCGTTCTTCTTCTGGTATTTCTTCAATGCCGCGCGGAGCTGGCGACCTATCTTCCCGTCGACCTTAATCTTGTAACCCGCGGCTACGAGCGCCTCTTGAACGCTCTTGACCTGCGCGCTATCTACCCTCTTCTTGCTCTTGGCGACAGTCTGTTTCTTGGTGCTCTTTGCTTCCTTGGCGAAGACCACGGAATGAGAAGTAAAGGCCACCAGGGTGCAGGCAACCACCAGAACGATCGCAATGCGGCTCAGGAACTTCATTGTTGCTCTCCCTTCTCCAGTACTCGGTAATCGCTGACTCTTATGGTCTGGAGACCTTGGACCGCGCCGGTGACCACCCCCACCACTTCGACTTCCTTCCTGAGCAACGAAATCCAACGATCAAGCCTGTCAGGAGAGCTGATCAGGAAGTCGCGCTCGTCGAAACCGGATATGCCGACGGTCGTCACGGTGCCGTCCTCAGCCCACCCAAGGGGAATTACGATGCCCCTTACGGTTTCCAGGGTTTCTCTCTCCATCCTAGTCATGTCTCGATCTATGGGATGGGATCGGTCCCGCCCGGACACGGAGGCCTCAAGGCCACTGCCCCGCTGGAAGCACAGAGCGTGCCAAATCTGTAAAGTCGCTGGTGGCCTTGCCGCGGAGGTTTCAGTCCTCCGGAATCGGAAATCGCATTTCCTGTTTCTTGCTAAATTTTCGAACTGCGCGGAGTCATTGGGAAATGAGAGTCGCGTGAGGGAGCGGAATCACCGCGGATTCCGTAACCGGAACTCCGATTTCCGCTCGAGTTTCCTAATCGGCAATTCTATTTCGCATTTTGTGCCGATTGCTTAAAGTCCTTCTTTTGAAGGTTATACTTGGTCATAAGATTGTAAAGCTGGCGAGTGGTGATTCCCGCGGCCTGAGCAGCAGAGCCGATTCGCCCCTGATGCGCCGCGAGGATCTCGCGCAGGTACTGACGCTCGACCATCTGGACGCTTTTTCGGCGAGCTTCACTTAGCGAGGGAAAGCCGTTTGCCTTCTGTGACGCCACAACCGAGGGGAAGGCAAGGAGCTCGGTTGGGAAACGCTCAGGCGCGAGCACGTTGGACGTCTCAAGTATATATGCGCGCTCGATGACATTTTCGAGCTCCCGGATGTTCCCGGGCCATGTGTAGGCTTGAAAGGCCTCCATAACTTGCCGATCTATGCCGTGAATCTTTTTGCCATAAAGCTGATTAAGCCGTCTCACGAACGTTTCGGCGAGTATGGGGATATCTTCCCGTCTTTCCCGTAAAGGCGGCACCGCGATCGGAAAGACATTGAGCCGATAGTAGAGATCTTTTCTGAAACGACCCTGGCGGTTGAGATCGAGCAGGTCATCATTGGTGGCGGCGATAATGCGGACGTCAGCGTCAATCGTATGCTCGCCGCCGACCCGGGAAAAGGTATGTTCATGGAGCACCTGGAGAAGCTTGATCTGAACTGATTGGCTGATGGTGCCCACCTCGTCAAGGAAGATCGTGCCGCCCCTGGCGATTTCGAATTTTCCCAATTTGAGGCGATCAGCGCCGGTGAAGGCCCCTCGTTCGTGTCCAAACAGCTCGCTCTCGATCAGAGCATCGGGGATGGCCCCGCAGTGCACGCTGATGAAGGGGTTCTCCCTCCGGCTGCTGTGCGTGTGGATGAGCCGGGCCAACACTCCCTTCCCCGTGCCCGTCTCTCCATGAAGCAGCACCGTGCTTCGAGTCGGGGCCACCAGCCGCAACTCCTCAAATACCCGCCGCATGAGAGGGCTGTTTGTCCGCAATGTGGCATTACCGTCACCTTGCCACGAGTCATCCCGCAAATGATCGAGCTCGGACTGGTGCCGGCGCTGCTCTTCAATGGAATCCACGATAAGTCGTACTTCTTCCGGATCGATAGGATATGCTATATAGTCGATTGCTCCCAGCTTGACGGCCATTACCGCGAGTCGAACCTCTTCCTGCGGGCACATGACGACGATCTCGGTCCCGGGGAAGCGCTCCCATATACGTTTTAGGCTCTGCTCGAAGTCTCGATAGCGAGGGGACCCTTGGGAGGTACACAAGAAATTCACGTCAATGAACATGAACCCGATTCGATTCCGGCGCGGATCGGAATGCCCGTTGAAGGTCCAAAAAGTGTCAGCGCACGACACCGTATCAACCGACCAATTTGCCGGGAAGGCAGCCCGTACGTTTTGCCAGGCCTGATCATTGTCTGACGCGACAAGCAACCGGTTCATGGGACACTCCATTGCTCAGCAACATGGGCGGATCTTGCTACCAGGTCTGCGAGAAGTCAATAAGTACTTCCGTTGCGTTTCTGCTCGAATGTTGCACAGGGCAAATCAACGTGATAAGCGACTCGCGTCGCGATCGGCCCTGACCGCATAACGACATTGCTTCCGCAGGGGTTTTTAGTGGACGTATCGAGAACACTGGTGAGGGCGCTCATTGGACTCGCGATCGTCCTCACCATTGGAACCGTAGGGTATCAAGTGCTCGAAGGTTGGTCGCTTCTTGACAGCCTGTACATGACCGTCATAACGATTACCACCATAGGCTTCAAGGAAGTGCATGCTCTCAGTCCCCGCGGCACTCTCTTCACCATCGTAATCATCATGCTCGGGATGGGTGTTGTAGGATACACGATATTGAACGGAACGAGATTCGTAGTCGAAGGAGAAGTCACCAAGATACTAACGAGGCGTCGCGCTATGAAGGCTATCGGCAGAATCAAAGACCATTTCATTATTTGCGGGTTTGGACGGATGGGCTCGTTTGTGTGCAATCAGCTTCAAGAACGGGGCATCCCCTTCGTGGTGGTGGAAAATCGAGGGGAAGTTCAGGATTCGATTGTCCAATCGGGATACCTCCTTGTCCCCGGGGACGCCACCAAAGAGGAGAGCTTGTTGACGGCAGGTGTCGAGAGCGCACGGGGCCTGGTCTCATTACTCGATTCGGACGCGGAAAATGTGTACGTGGTGCTCTCCGCTCATCGACTCAATCCCGATCTCGATATTATAGCCAGGGCCGGTGAGGAATCGGCCGCGGAAAAGCTCCAGTGGGCAGGAGCGACGCGGGTTATCAGTCCATATCAGATTGGCGGTATGCGGCTGGTGATGGGAATCCTGAAGCCCAAGGTAATGAGTTTTATCGAACTGGCCATGGACTACAAGGAACTCAACCTGGACATCGAGGAAGTGGAAGTCTGGGAAGGGTCTCCCTATTGCGGGAAAAAACTCATTGAGACGAACATCCGGAGAGAACTGAATCTGATCATCGTCGCGGTCATCAAAAAGAACGGAAACATGGTCTTCAATCCCGGTTCCACTACGTTGATCGAGAATGGAGATACGCTTATCGCAATGGGAGAGAGGAATAGTCTTCACGCATTGGAAAAGATGGCGGAGCAGAGTTAAATGTCAGAGGTCGAGTCGTCGAACCGAGCATCTTTCTCATGGCAGGCACGGCTTCCCGCGAGACAGAGCGGGAAGCAGGATCGACGAAAATCAATTGTCCCCGTCAGGGCGATGGCCCGAGTAAACGTGTATCACAGACCGATGTGTTGAACGGTCAACCCAGCGATCAGCTGCAAGGAGGAGATGAGTCATGCGGTCTGTAATGGCAGCGATTCTCCAGCAGGTAATCTTCATCCTTTTCCAGGCCTCGGCTGACGCGGCTCACGGATGGCAGGCACTTGTGGGCGCGTGGGCGATTGTAATGCTCTTTACGTGGGTCCAGGAGAGGTCGGTCACCTGGAGGATCGTCCAGTCAGTTGTTCAGACTCTCTGCTTGCTTGCCTTGCTGGGGGTATTTCACTCCGAAATCGTCACCGTTTGATTGAGTCCGGCACGAATCGGGCGTTTGGAGAAGTAAGAGCAGGCAGATCTCGCGTACAGGAGCGGAAAACTCTCGCTCCCGGTGCGTGGGGGGTATCGTCACCGCGCATGCTTTGCAGCCGCGCGGAATCGGCGAAGGTGATTCCCTGGCCCGGTTGGACGCGTCACATGC
>JARRRG010000097.1:0-11609 GCA_037380965.1 Deltaproteobacteria bacterium | reverse complement strand
CCTCGGTGTACGGCGCATCCAAGCTGGCGGCGGAAGCTTTCATCCAGGCCTACAGCGAGTACTTCGACATACGGAGCCTTGTATACCGTTTTGTCTCATGGATAGGTGAACGCTACTCCCATGGAGTGGTCTTCGACTTCGTCAAGAAGCTGCTTCACAACCCACGAGAACTGGAAATCCTTGGGGACGGCACTCAAACGAAATCGTACCTCCATGTTGCAGACGGTATCAGCGGAATATTCGCGGCACTGGACAACATGAGTCACAAAAAGAACGTGGTCAACCTTGGACACGAAGAGCACATGCCGGTCAAGGACCTCGCCCGGATCGTATGCGAAGAAATGGAGCTCCACGATACGACCTATCGTTTTACGGGCGGGTGCCGGGGTTGGATTGGAGACAGCCCGTTGGTGCACCTGGACATATCCCAGATCAGGCAGACCGGTTTCCGGCCACAGATCAGTATCGCCGACGGTATTCGCCGGACGGTCAGATATCTCAGGGACAATTCGTGGCTGCTGGGCGCACGCGGTGTTTAGCTGGTGAAAATTCTGGATCGCTACATTGTAACGGAGTTCCTCAAGGTTTTCGCCATCTGTGTGATGGGGTTTATCCTGGTGGCCTTGCTGGTAGAGATCACCGACAAGATCAAGTATTACTTCCAGTACAACCCATCCGGATGGCTCATGATCAAGTATTTTCTTGTGAAGATACCCGGATACTTTTTCTTTGTCATACCGCTGGCTATTCTCATGGGCGGAATGCTCTCTCTGTTCATGATGGCGCGTCACTATGAGATCATTGCCATGCAGGCCAACGGGATCGACGCACTGGGCATAGCTCGGCCGCTTCTCGTCACCGGGCTTGTGGCGAGCCTGCTCATGTTTTTCGCCAATGAGACCTTGATCCCCTGGTCCAACCGGTACAGCGAATATATCCAAAACGTCGAGATAGCGGGTAAGCGGGACCGGACATTTTTGAAGAGAGATCAGATCTGGATGCGATCGCCTCATTCCATTACGCACATTCGGAAATTCATACCGTCGAAGCTCACACTCGATCGAATCACTATTGTGCGATGGGATGACAAGTATAACTTCACGCAACGAATATTCGCGGACAAAGCGAAGTGGTGGAAAGATCACTGGATTTTCTACGGGGTGAACCTCACCCACCGAGGACCCGAGGGACGGTTCGAGGTCGAGACTGTCCCCTCAATGGCGGGACCCCTGAAAAAATCCCCCACGGACTTCGGTCGGGTCGAGCGCCTCGCTAATGAAATGAACCTGATGGAGCTCGACGCCTACATGGACAAGCTTGTGCAGGAAGGACAGCAACCAACGCGCTACCTCGTCGACTGGCACAATAAGATCGCCTTTCCCCTGGTCTGCCTTATTATGGCTGCTTTGAGTGTCCCCTTTGCGATCAAGGCCGGTCCCGGAACAGGGGGTGTCGCGCTGGGACTGACCCTCTCGGTCGTGGTGGCGTTCGGTTACTGGATCGTCCACACCATGTTTATCGCGCTCGGTCATGGCGGGTACATTCCTCCAATTGCCGCGGCCTGGGCTGCAAATGTGATTTTCGGACTTTCCGCGATCATACTGGTGCTTCACGCGGGAACGTGAGAAGCGCCGACACGGGCCCATGGCACGCTCCCAATCGAACCTCGGGGAGACTGACCGGGGGAAGTCCCGTGCGCATGACAGGAGAATCCACGGGCTGCTCGCCGCGCGAAAAGACCCGAAGGATAAACCTCGGGCGTCGGCACACCTATTTGATTCTTCGGAATCGTGCGAAGAGTCCCGGATCCGGAGTCTCCTCGTGAACCTCGATGGAGGTGAACCGGTCGGGGTCTGTGAAGCGGACGTACATGATTTCTTCGAGCGGTGAGGATTTTCGTTTGTGACGAAGCTCATGACCCGAATAGCTCCAATTTCCCTTTTGAACCGTCTCTGTCCCGTTGACCCTGGAGATGCGGCGGAAGGTTCCATCGGAGTTATATTCAAGGATCAAAATGAACGAGTTGGGGCCCCTTGTCACAAAGGGCCTTCCCTTGTACCCGTCTTGATACGGTTTTCCCGGCGCTTTGGTTTGAACGATCTCCCACCGCCCGACCAGTTTGGCGCCATCCTTGTCGAGAGACGGCTTTTTATTCTGCGAATAGACCGGCGGCAGAAGCACGCTCATAAGAAAAGCGGCGCAAATTACGGCGATCGCCCTCTTGACGGCCACAGACAGCACTCCTTTCCTCAAAGGTGTCGGATCGTTGGCGATCCGTCTCTCTGTGCAACGATGTGTCTGAAAAGAGATAGTAACCGAGTTGTGGGATGGCAAAAGCCTAACACAGGGATCGCAGATGCGCAACACCAACCTTCGTACGTGACATGAAGACGGTTCGGCGAACATGAATGAATGGATGCAGACCCTGAAGAGCGGAATTCAGAGGGTCCCCTTGCTCACAAACGGGCAAGCGATGCTGGGACTGACCTTCGCGTTCATCGGCGTAGTGGTAGGCTGGGCCGGCATTTTGCAACTGGTCGTCCTCTGGCGGGAACTCTCGGCATACCTGCCGTTCTCGGTTCCGAAGGATGCGTCCCAGCGTATCATCCTATCCTTTCCCTTGATCTTCAACCTGTTCATCTCAACGATTAGCTCAACGTGCGCAGTCTTGGTCGGGGCTCTCTGGCTGATAACCGGGTTGGCGGACGCGTTTCAATCCCGGAAAGCGGACTCTGATACCCCGGTTTTCAAACACCCCGAGTTGGTGGCTGAATCCCTGAGGACGGGCATCCCGAAACAATGGATCTCGGTTCCCCGTTTAGCAAGGCTTATCGGTTATTTCTGGCCTGCCACGGGATTGATGAGCCCGGTGTCCCATGAGATTGTCAAGGACCTCCTCAGCTATCTGTGGAAGATCCCCCTCTGGGCGGTGCTCATCGCTCTGTGCACCTACGCCCTACAACTCATTCCCGAGCTCCTTAAGAGCCTTATTCAGCACAGGGTTCTCCTGGTCGTGCCGTCCGCGGCACCTCTCTATTACCTGCTGGGACTCGTACTCGTCGTGGACGTGCTTGTGGGAGTGAGCATTATCCCTTTCAAAAAGCGTGCGTTCAACCGCGTTTGCCGGGTGGTCACCGTACGGGGGCGAGGGGATCGCGATCTCCTGTTCGCTCTCATCGAGCAGGGTTGCCGGTTGCTGACCCCAAGAGGCTTCGCGGAAAGGAGCCCTATCCGCGTGCAAGAGGAAACTACGCCGCGGATAAAAGGTACGCTCATCGAGAACTTTCCCGTACAAACGCGCGCGCTCAGCAGTCCGGCCGCGTACGTATGCCTGGCTCTGATGATCGTATTTTTGAGCGTGGGGTTCTTGCGGCTCATTCATTTCCATCGGCCGGTGACCGCGATGGCGTACACGGAATTCTTCTCCTCTCATCTGCTCCTGTACGCCCTGGATGTGGCCTTCTACCTGGGGCTGATTCTGTGCGGGCTGCACTTTGCCCGATGGGCCAGGAGACTCTTCAGTATCCGCCGATTCGTTTCCTCGCTCGTGTTCTGCTATACAGCAAGTGTTCAACGACCGGAGTCCTCGGAACAAGGAGAAAGCGGTCCCTGGCAAAAATCGGGCAGATCCCAGGGAATGGTGTGGAAGATTACGCAGGGCGCGGATGATGAATTCGCGGCATGGGCCAGGCAACCTCAGGCCGTCACCAGGTTCGAGATGGAAGCCTGCTGGGGCGAGGCGCTCAGTGAAGCGGCAGGCGCGAACGCGTCTCGCCATCTCACCCAAGTTCAGAGGTCTCAGACCCTGGAGTACTCAATGGGACGCATTCTCGAGCTTCCCTTCAAAGTGGACTTCAGGGTTGAAAAAGCCCCCGACGCGGACGAGGGGTGATCGACGAAGATCCTGTGCTTCCCATGGAAGGGGGGACTCTGAAAAAGAAAGAGGGGAGATCATATCTCCCCTCTGCTCTTTCGCGATCCAGGGCTTTGATCAGAGTTCAAGCCAGGAGTGAGAGTACAGGGAATGGCCGAGGAGGGTCTTGGCTGTTTTGACATAGTCGACCTCCTGCTTGCTCAACCCTGAAATATCGACTTCCTCGCCATCCATGATTCGGCCCACCAGTTCCTCGAGCTCAGGCTGTTCGTCGTGGGCGATCTGCACGATCTCGTCATCAAAACCATCCAGGATGGCCGACGTGATCCCGCATCTCTTGAGAATGCACAGGTACACCTGATTGAGGATGTCCCGCAATTCGTCCGGCGAACCGTTGGAGACGTTGGACAGGCCGCAGGTGGACTGAGAGCCGGGAGCGAGGTCCGGCAGCCATTGCATAAAGGTTGTGCACCCCTGAAGCTCTTGCTGCTGCGAAGACACGGGCACCACAATCGGGTCGAACCAGATTCTCTCGAGCTCGATGCCGTGCTCGGCGGCCTGGGTCATCATGCTGTCGAGCAGGACCGCCCGCTCATTCTCGTCCCGTGGGATGCCGTCCGGTCCCCACATCAGCCCGACCATGTCGCATCCGTACTTGCTCACGACTGGCAATTGGAGCGCCATGCGTTCCGGCGTGGCCATAATGGAGTTGATCACCGCGGGACCGCCTTTGGCTTCGTAGACCTGGAGTCCGGCTTCTATCGCCTCATTATTGGTAGTGTCCAAGAACAGGGGAAGATCGGTGACCTCCTGAACCGTTTTGACGAGCCACTGCATCATCTCGGGGCCACCTTTTCGGGCCGGGCCAAGGTTCAAATCGAGAAGATCCGCACCTCGATCGGTCAGTTTCTCAGCCCATTCTTGTATGGGGCCGGCGTTCTTTTCGCGCATGGCGTTGCCGGTGTACTTCGACATAATGTTGATGTTCTCAGCCACCACCTTAGTCATGTATCGTACCTCCTCGTTTCACTCCTCTCCGACCACAAGGCCATAATGAGAGGAAGATCATGCTTTCGTCAATACTGAAAACGTAAATTTTTCACCTGTCGTACGACAATTCGTGATTGCCGCGGTACAGACAAATCAGGGTTATCTCACGGTCCAACGAACGCTGGGCAGGAGGTACCCGGCCTCTACTTCAGATAGTTCTGGCGCAGATATGCCGGAATATGTGCTCCTTCCCGTGGTCCGATGGCAATCTCCCAACCGGGCAGCTCCTCTTCCAGGTCACCGCTGATCACCGACGCGGCCCCCGGGATAACGAGCGTTCGCGTCTTGGTTTTCTCCTCTATGCCTGACTTCTTCACAAAAGGACCGATAAGGTCTCCGACGAACTTGCCGGCAGCCCATGCGGTCAGCACCGAGAGCCCGTCCGTATTGAGGATCAGAAGCCAGGAGGGCACCCGGCTCGACTCTATCTCGCCGGAAACGATGAAGTACGTGAGCGAGAAGTTGCTCGTAATGAGAACCGGTGAATCGTCGCTCGGGTTGTTGATCGGATAAATTCCCTGCTCCGTGGTCATCGGTCTCTGTGGATCCGTGAAGATGTTCAAGCGCTGGAGCAGCAGCGGAAAGAGGACATCTCCCCGAAAATCGCTCAGTATGGCGATGCCGCCGTACTTCGAAATGGCAGTGCCGGCAACGATCGCCTCATCCACCGGATTGTCCGCCATTTCACAGGGGAACACAATCGTCGGAAAGCCGAGGGGACGATACAGGCTCTCCAGGGCGAGCCGCCGGATCATGACATTGTCCCGCAGCAGTTGAGCAATATTCCGAGTGCCGGAATCCAGGACAATGTCCTTGAATCCCTTGTCGACCAGCTTGGCGCTGAGCCGCGCCACATCCCCGACGTTATCCGCTTTGACGGTGACGGGGCAATTAAATTCTTTGGCAAGAGCCGCAACGTCATCGAGATTTGCGTCAGTGGCGGCATAAAGAAGCGGCCTGTTCTCACCCACATCGGCCAGCGCGGCCTTGAACGCGTCGATATTGTCGCTCATCAGGACCAGGCCCGCTCCCGCATCGGAGGCCTTCTTGGCCAGTTGGGCGAAGCGGGCGGGGTCTCCCCCGTCTTTTACGGCCACCAGCTCAGGTTTCAGGGTAAGCCCCACCCTCTCGTACTTGAGCTCCTTGAAGGCATTAAGCTTTGCGTCAATCTGAGAGTCGTCCTCGGACACCGATATCAAGCAACCTAACGCGGTGGGATTGTTGAATGTCTTTTCATGCCGATAGAGAACCGTTTCCCCGCCTGCCTTGACCGCATTTTCTCCGTTGCCGATCTCGACTGTTCGTATCGGAGGAGCCGAGGCCGACGCGAGCGCCTCCTTGGCCTCGTCGGAGACATAAGGACAAGCGTCGAGTTCGGCCTTGCCCGCGGCAAGGTTCATTGCGAAAGCGAGGCACGTGGGTACGCCACACTCCCCGCAGTTCTTCTTGGGCATCATTTTAAAGATTTGAATTCCGGAAAGCGCCATGGATTAAACCTCCCTCCACAGGAGAAATAACAGACAACATACAATAATGTCCAGTGAAATGAAAGGGTGGAGAGGGGGCTCCGGAGTGATTGAGCCCCCCCGTAAGGATAGATCATATCACGAAAAGGTGATTCTGTGCCACACTAACCGACAATCGGATCCAAGGTCAGTGCCGGATGCTCCTTCTCCTCGAGGAAGGGATAGATCTCGTCCTCGGTAACTCCCACACTGTCGATCCTCTCCTTGAGGGCTTCCTTGAGGGCTTTTGGCAGCCATACGAGCCGCAGGATGCCTCCCTCCGCTGATATGAACTTTTGCGACAAGATATACAGCTTGCTATGACCGACGAAACCGGGGGTGATGTTCCCACCGCCGACACTCCCCGCCAGGGTCGTAAACTTCATTCCGCAAGGGGTCATGCCCTTGAAGTCACGGTCAACGCTCATGATGCCGTTGCACACGGGAAGCACCGCGGCGATGCACTCGAAGCACCCGCATGAGGTCATGGGGTCGGTCATGATGGAGTATGCGTTGTACTTCTCCACCTTGCCGCGGGACGCCTGACTTACAAACGCGTTGACGCCCTCCCACTGGCCGAGCAAGTCGTCGATCACCTTACCCTTCTCAATCGGCTGGTTCGGACCCGTCGGATTGATCTCGAACGAAGCTTTGCAGTCGAGCCAGTTGTACGCGCCGCACAGTCCCGTACGTTCCGGGGTGACGACGCATACGTGAGACGGTGCAAAGCTCTGGCACAGAGTGCATGAGTAGAAGATTCCTTCTTCTTCGTCAGTCATGCCTTCGACCCGTGCGTCTCGTGTCGCATACGTTTCTCTGGCCCTGGCCAGGAGCTCTTGGACCTTGTCTTCTTCGGTGAAGATCTTGACCTGGACCTTGTCCAGCACCGACCCGAAGTCCTGATGATACTTGGCGTGAAGGATTGATCCTATGTGAGAAAGGGCAAATCCCTTGTCCACCGCGCCTTTGCCGATTCGGACCCACGCGATGTCTCTCTGACCGATATGCATCAGACCCTGGGCATAGTTGATGAGGTGGTGGATCTGCCGTTCGAGGATCGGCTCGAAGTCGCTCTGCATCTTACGGCCGGCGACTTCCACCAGAATGCCGAGAGGCACGCGGGTTCCGGGCTCGAGGTCCTTCAGATCCGGTCCGATCAACTCGACATGGCCGTCCTCGACCTCGTCCATCTCTTTCATGATGGTCAACTCGACAGCCTGAGTCTTCCCCCCGCCGGCCTCCATGTAGATGTCGTCCCCGCGAATACGCTCGCCTTCAAACGCGGGACCGTACGCCACCGGAACGGGAACCTCGGTAACCGTTACTTTCAAGCCCCGGACCTCGATGGCCTTGGCGACGATGTCCTTGTGGGGAATATTCGAGACCACGTGCTCGTACGTGCACACGCCTGTGGGAAGAATCTCGGGGATCGGCGTGTCCGCGATAGTGGGGAACCCGTAATTGATCGCGCCCGCCGCGGCCGCGTACCACTCGGCCGAGACGTCGCCAAGCGCCAGAACGAACGCGAACACCCGATCCTTATTGTAGATGAGCACCTTGCGAAAATCGCCCGGCTGCACTCCACCGAAGCTCAGGGCTGCACGCGTTGCAAAGCCGACCGCGAAAATGGCCGAAGAAATATCGGGGCCGAAGGGCACGAGCCGTGTCGGCCATCCAACCTGAACGCCGGCATCCAGGAGCTGCTGCGAGAAGCTGGTCCCATTGTAATTTGCGGCCATGAAGACATAGAGGTTCTTTTTCTGAAGCTCGAGCGCCATTTCCGCCGCGATCTCTTTTGTCGGCGCGGAGCCCACGACCGCGGCAAACCCCGGCGCGGTCCCGTCAACAAACTCGACGCCCCTCTTCCTGAGAATGACGTCGTCCGCGGCGCCAAGCCAAAGCTTGTCGTCGGTTGGATCTTCCGCGGGGAGGTAGAAATCGGGATCTTCCAGGTACCGTATTGCCTCGATAATCTCGTAATTAAACAGTGTGGCCATGCCGGCATCCAACACCGGCCCCAGATAAGGCAGGTGCGTCTTTTCCCTGACAGGCGGCGGAATGAGGTGCTCTGAGCGATCCAACACAACACCCACGTCGCCGAGTTGCTTCACGGGATAGCCAAGGATTCCATAAATCACGGGCAAGTAGTAGCCGGTGTTCGGGAACGCGACTTCCTTTTTCTTCCCGTACTTTTTGACGGCCTGCTCGTATTTCTTCCTGGCCTTTTCATAGACCGAGTGAGCGCCGGCTATGACATTGGCTGCAATGATTTTGGACACGGTTTATCTCCTCCTATGGAAACGGTGTAGCTGAATGGCAGGGGAGGCACCGTGTCCTCCCCACTTGCCTTGATAACGTTCGATTACTCGCCCAATTCGCGGCGCATCGCCATGTCCATGAGGACACGCTCTCGTGCCTTGTCGATGCCGAGGGCCTTTCTCTTCTCATCGATGTGCGCCAGGCATCTCTTGGCCATCTCATAGGGGTCCTTTTCGACGAAATCCCACCGTCCTCCGTACGTCTTCTCAATGTCATGGAAGAGGTAGTTGGTGCAGACATCCTCGTTAATGGTCGGGAATCCAATCCCGAAGAGGACGTAGCATCCTGACGCGACAAAGTACTGTCCGATAGAGACGGCCTTCTCACTCATCCATTCAGGGGCCACGCCGACGGCAGGGACGTCGCTGATATCGTCGCCCAGTCCGCCATCCCGCACCACCGCGGTGGCAGCCATGAGAATGCGGCTGTTATCAACACACGAGCCCATGTGCAGCACAGGAGGGATACCCACCGTCTCGCACACTTCGGCAAGTCCCGGCCCTCCATATTTCTGCGCGGCTTCAGGCGTGAGAAGCCCCGCTTTGCCCAGGGCTATTGCCGCACAACCGGTGGTGAGCACGAGCACGTCGTTCTTGATCAGCTCCTTTGTCAGGGTTACGTGGAGGTAATCGTGGTTGATGCGTGCATTGCCGCAGCCGACTATTCCCGCGAGACCTCGGATCTTGCCGTTGATGATGTTGTCATTGAGAGGCCGATAGCTTGCGCGGAACATTCCACCGAGCATGTAGTTGATCGTCTCGTGGCTGAACCCCACGACCATGTCTTGCTGCTCGGTGGGGATGGACACTTTGTTTTTATCTCGATTGGGGAAGTTGTCGATCGCTTCTTTTACGATCGCTTTGGCAATTTCCATGCCTCGGGCTTCATCGTAGTCGTAGTGTTTGAACTCGCCCTGCATCTTGGCGATCGGGCTTGTCGTCACGATCTGCGTGTGGAAGCACTTCGCCAGCTCGGCCACACCCTGCATGATGCACTGAACGTCAACCACCATCGATTCCAGCGCGCCGGTGATGATCGCCATTTCCTGCTGAAGGTAATTTCCGGCAATCGGTATGCCGTGACGCATGAGAATCTCATTGGAGGTGCAGCAGATGCCGCCGAGACTGATGCCGCCCGTTGCCCCCTTGCTCTTGGCGTACTCGATCATCTCGGGATCCTGAACGGCCTGCACAATGATCTCGGAGAGGGAGGGCTCATGACCGTGAACGATGATGTTCACCGTGTCCTCTTTCATGCAACCAAGGTTGACCTTGCCGAGAATGGGAACCGGCGTTCCGTACAGCACGTCGGAAAGGTCGGTGGCGATCATTGAGCCACCCCATCCGTCACCGATCGCGCATTTGGTTGCCAGGCGGATAATGTGCTCCATCTCCTGGTTCACGCCCATGTGGGTCATGTGCATCACTTCGACAACCGGTCGGTCGATGCCGGCAGGAATCACGCCTTCTTTACGCCAAATCTCCTGACGTTTCAGGGGAGCGCGCCTGACGTTGAGGATCTCCCCGTCTTGCTGGCCGTACTGTGCAAGACAGGTTTTGCCAACCTCGATAGCGATATCCTTGATCTCCCGGCCCTCGGTTTCCAATCCGTAGTCCATTGCCAGAGCCAGAAGCTTGGGCACGTCCTTTATGCTGTAGTCGGGCAGCTTGCCCTCGGCTGCGTGCAGGAACGTATGTGCGACATGGCGACCATGATCGCTGTGAGCCGAAGCACCTGCCGCCACCATCCGGGCAAAATTACGGGCAGCGATTGTTTCCGGCGTGGCTCCACAGAGACCGCATCTCTTCTTGCGCTCCTCCGGGGTTTCCTCTCTTCCCTTCGGAGGAATCACCCGGCATGGTCCCATGTTACAGATCCGGCAGCATGTGCCGCCCTTGCCGATGGGGCAGGCCGTCATTGTCCGGGCACGGTGAAAGGCAGTCGAGTAACCCTCTCTGTCTGCTATCTTCAGTCCCTCGAGGGTCACGTCGCAGATAGTATGCTGAGTCCAGTCGGCAGGCTTAAGCTCCTTTTTCTTCGGCGGAGCGGCCACGGCAACGGGAGCCTTTGCCTCACCGGCTGGTGCCGCGGTCGGCGCTTCTTCCAGCGGTGCACCGGACATGAGTGAGCCGATGCCTGTGGCCATGTTTTTCACTGCCCTGAAAACGCCTACCATCTCCTTCAGACCTTCAATGTCTTGCTTGCTTAACTTTGCCATAATTCCTTCCTCTTCTTGTTCTGCCGGCTCGGTTTGCTCTTGCCCGGCAGGGGTCTTTTCGCTGTGGCGGAACCGTCTCTCAACCGAGGCAGGGCGTCATCCAGTCAAAAGACCCGGACTCATATGCAATCCCCGTTTTCCTCTCCACCCAGGATTCCCAGTTCCACATCCTGATCTCGCTTTGGGGCTTATCTTTGGTTCCAGAGTCGTTGCTGTGCTTTCCTGAAACGCCACGAATCCGAGACAGATCGAAGCCATGGTAACTCTTTGACATCAAGCGGGGTTCTTTCGTTTTTCACTTCCAAACCAGTCGGCCGGGCTCGCGCAAAAGTATCTTTCCGCTGTGGTCAAGTATTTTTCCACCGGATGAGTCTCTTCACCCAGGTTGACTCCATCAATATTGGTTCGCCACTGGTAGCGATCTTCATCGGTTCCATGGACGTATGTGGGAATGAGAATTTTCACCTTCTTGCCGTCGAAGCGATTTTTCTCCTCGAACTTTTCTTCAGCCATATGGAGACTCCTCTCTGTGTCGAAATTCTTATTCTTTCGGCGAACTAGAGCCGAGAGCCTTACTTTTCATGGGAAATGTGCTCGGCGATGGGATAACCTGAATAGTATGAAGGATTCTACAACTCAGCGC
>JARRRG010000096.1:518-7185 GCA_037380965.1 Deltaproteobacteria bacterium | reverse complement strand
CTGCAGAAGCTGATCGAAGTGCTGGGTTTCGACCCGGATCCGCGGATGGTTCAGGAACCGCGCCACAACCCGTACATCTTCTGGAAAGAGGAAGAGGTCGAAGGCGGCTGGACCCGCGACATAGAAGAATACCGAGAGAAACATCAGAGGTAGCAGGAGGTCACCAACATGCCTTACGATCCAAGTAATCCTCTCAAGGATAGAATTACCGATATAGGTCCCCGGTACTACAAGGAATTCTTCCCGCCCATCGTTGAGAAGAACTACGGGAAATGGCTCTACCATGAGATCCTTGAGCCGGGTGTCCTCGTACACGTTTCGGAGACGGGTGATGAGTGTTACACCGTCCGGGTCGGCGGCTGCCGACTCATGAGTATCGAGCACATACGGGAAATCTGCGACATCGCGGACAAGCACTGCGATGGCTATTTGAGGTTCACCACCAGGAACAACATCGAGTTCATGGTGGACAGCAAAGAGAAGGTCAAGCCCCTTATCGATGACCTCAAGGGCCGACAGTTCGCCGCGGGCTCGAACAAGTTCCCGATCGGAGGAACCGGCGCGGGACTCACCAACATCGTTCACACCCAGGGGTGGGTTCACTGCCACACACCGGCCATTGACGCGTCCGGAGTGGTCAAAGCCGTTATGGACGGCTTGTATGAAGACTTCGGCAAAATGAGGCTTCCCGCGCAGGTTCGCGTGTCGCTGGCATGCTGCCTCAACATGTGCGGAGCCGTGCACTGTTCGGACATAGCCATCCTGGGCATCCATCGCAAACCGCCGATGATTGACCATGAGTGGATCGACAAGCTCTGCGAGCTGCCCCTCGCTATTGCAGCCTGCCCCACCGCGGCCATCAAGCCTGCCAAGACCGAGGGAGGCCTGAAAACACTCGAGATCAAGCACGAACGGTGCATGTTCTGCGGAAACTGCTTCACCATGTGCGCTGCCATGCCTCTGGCCGACGACGTTGGTAGTGGCGTGGCTATTCTGGTTGGTGGTAAAATCTCCAACCGGATCAGCAAGCCCAAATTCTCCAAGGTGGTCATCCCGTTCATCCCGAACGAGCCGCCGCGATGGGAAAGCACCGTCAATGCGGTGAAGAATATCCTGGAGGTCTACGCGAGCGACGCGAAGAAGTACGAGCGGATCGGAGATTGGGCGGAGAGGATCGGTTGGGAGCGATTCTTCGAGAAGACCAACATTCCTTTCTCTCATCACCTCATTGATGATTACCGGTTCGCCTACACTACGTGGAGGCAGTCTACGCAGTTCAAGTACTAGTTGGCAAAGGAGCTTTCCATGACCGACGATGAAGCAAAACAAGCGATACTGGATGAGCTGCAGAAAAAGTCGGGAGCTAAGACGAAGTTTTACCTGAAGGATTTCTACAAGATGATACCCGACATGAAATCTCGGCAGGTGAAAAATCTCGTCAACAAGATGGTTCAGGAAGGTAAGCTCGAGTACTGGTCCAGTGGAAGCACCACCCTCATCGGATTGAAGGGTGCAGGCAAGCAGCATACGGAAGAGGATTAAGAAGCTTCACTCCTCTTAATCACGTGGCATATGAGCTGGGAGGGGGCGGTCAAAGCCCCCTCAGCTCTGACCTCGCTGCAGCAGAATGTCTCTCCTCACAAGACGCTTGACTCTCTTCACGGCCAAGCCTTATGCGTCACCTCGCCTCTTCTGAATAGTGCCGCGCTCCAGCCGTCCTTCTCCTCCTGAGCGACAAGGTTCAGGTGTGCCGCTTGATATGCCGTTACCACCGCGTCTTCCATAACCTTGGCGATCCCCGACAGAATCAGGAATGTCCCCACCAGCTCCGAGAGACTCCGGCTCAGTCTGATCAAGGTGGGCGCGGCGAGGTTCGCGGCGACGATGTCGAACGACCCTTTGATTGAGTTGGCTCCTCCCACGAGCAGATCCACGGAATGGTGAGGAGCGCGTCCGTCACGAGCCATGCCATTGAGACCCAGATTGCGGCGAGCAGCATATACGGCCGCGGCATCGATGTCGAAGCCCACCGTAAATCCGCAGCCCAGGGCCTTGCCTGCAATGCTCAGCACGCCCGTTCCGGTCCCCGCGTCAACCAGGCTTGGCGATGGAATCCGACCGCTGAGCTTTTTCACCGCACGCTCGAGCAGTTCCAGCGCCATGAGCGTCGATGGATGGTCACCTGACCCGAACGACGGACCGGGATCGATTATCACGTTGATCCTGTCGGACGCGGCCAGGCTTTGTTCCCAGTATGGGACGAGGCGGAGCCGTTCACCCACGTCCACGGACCGGACCCGTCCCGTCCACCCCTCATTTCGTGCTCGTTTCCTCTTTTTCACCCCGATCCCTGTTTCAGAGAGAGGAAGAACTCCCGGTCGAAACTCGTTCGCAAGGCCGCGGGCATCGAAAAACGCGGCCCTCGCGGTCCTGAAAGCGAGACTCCCACGAGATCCTTCAGGAAGTCCCGGGAATACTCGGAGAGCGTCTGCTGAATCTTGTTCACATCTACGGTAATGTATCTTTTCCCCTGCTGAAACCCTGCCCGGGGGCACGAAACAATCCTGCGGCCTATCTTTTGGGGTGTCCCGTACGTGCGGCACGTCACAGGCCGGTGCTCATACAACATGCACCCCCTGTCCTCATTCAGCGGGCACTGAATCTTGAGCCGCGACGCAGCCTCGTGCAATTGCTCATCGTCCTCCGGGCTCTCCTGCGCGATTCTTGCCAGGAGGGTTCTCGCGTCCTCGAAGAGTGGAGCGACCTTGCCGGCCCTGTGCAGCACCCTTTCACGAGCGCCTGGCTGGAGCTTGGCCTGAAACATGCCGCTCAGGTAGACTGCCTCGAGAAGACTCAATTCGAAGTACACCGAACAGCAATCATCGCATCCAGGTTTGCAGGCCATCAGCTCTGGATGGGCCTCGGCAACTGAATCGAACAGTCTGTCGGCCCGCTCCACAAACTCGATGTACCGGCGGATGTGCTCCTGTAATGTCATAGCTTTTCGGAAGAACGTATGGCCCGTATCATTCGGCCTGGAAGGAAATACCTATTTTGCTGTCAATAACACTCAAACGGTCTCTTACGGTATCCATTTCTCCAGCATAATGCAGGACCGTCTCATTGACAAGTGAAGCAAATTTCTTCAGGTCCGCGGCCAGCGAATCGATATGCCCATGAAGCTGTTTTGACTCATCCCGGTTCCATCGCTCCCCGGTCACGATCCGACTCTCGAGGCCGTCAAGCCGCTCGGACTGGGTGTCCATACTCCGTTGAAGCCGGTCGATCTTCCCTTCAATGCGATTCGTCGACCGTTCCATGAGCGCAAGGGGGCCTTCAGGAGAGTCCAGCCTCTGATCGATGGCTGACATGCGTTTTTCCATGGAGTAGATCCGGACCTCGAGGGCTTCAATCCGCGATTCCAGGCCCTCGCTGCGCGCCTCGAGAGCATCGAAACGTAACTGGAATGAGGACCTCATGCCGCGCATTTCATCGCGTATCTGGACAAGAACTTGGGTGGTGAGATCTTCGGGGAGGGTGTCTGACATTGGAGAGTCCTCGCGGGCGCGGATGATCGACAGAGTCGCGGAGGCAACAATAGTGGCTCGTCAGGAGGATGTCAAGGGAGAAAAGCTCCTGAAATTATTCATCATATCAAGGGGATGACGTTAATGCTTCAGGATAGATGGAGTAAATCTAGCAGTTTGCTATTCCGTACTGCTCCTGGTAGAGGTTGGGATCAGGATGGAGCTGGATAGTGGTGTTGAATCGCTGTTGCAGCTTCTCCAACTGGTCGCTCTCTTCCTCGAGCAACATTTGTATTACTTCCGGATGCGCGGTAACCCTGATGCAGGGTGAGTGCTCCGAGGCGATATCTCTGCGCACCGCTCTGATGATTTCGTAGCTCACGGTCCGGTATGACTTGATAAATCCTTTACCCTCACAATAGGGACAAGGCTCGCACAGTGTTCTCGTCAGGCTTTCCCTGGTTCGTTTTCGGGTCATCTGGACGAGACCGAGTTCCGAGATTTTGAGAATGTTCGTTTTCTGCTTGTCTTTTCTGAGTGCCTCCAGCAACGGGTTGGTGACCTTTTCCCTGTCCGCGGCCCGGTCCATGTCAATGAAATCGACGATGATAATGCCGCCGATATTTCTTAGGCGGAGCAGGTACGAGATCTCCTTGACGGCCTCGAGGTTGGTTTTGAGTATGGTCTCCTGGAGGTTGCGTTTCCCCACATAACGGCCGGTATTCACGTCGATGGCCACGAGCGCTTCGGTGAAATCGATGTTGATATAGCCTCCCGATTTGAGCCACACCTTTCGCCCCAGGGCCTTGTTCAATTCCATTTCGATGCCGAGGTGGTCGAACAGCGGTTCGTCTCCCTCGTACAGCTCTACCCAGGGCTTGAGGGAAGGCATAAAGGTGTCGGTGAATTCGAGAATCCTCTCGTACGATTCTCGCGAATCGACGACGAGGCGGTCGACATCCTCGGTGAAAAGGTCCCGGACACCTCTCAGGCACAGGTCGAGATCCTCGTAAATGAGCGATGGGGCCGGAACCTTTGTCTCCCTCTCGAGGATACGCTGCCACGTTCCTTCGAGAAACGTGAGGTCAGACCGAAGCTTGGCCGAATCTTCATTCTCGCTGACGGTTCGCACGATAATTCCACAGGAGAGAGGCTTCATGCCACAAATGATTTCTCGGAGCCTTTGGCGCTCCTGCTCATTTTCGATGCGCCGGGAGATGCCGACGTGGTCTACCGTCGGCATGAAGACGAGGTGCCTCCCCGGGACCGATATATGGGAGGTCACGCGAGCACCCTTGCTCCCCAGCGGCTCTTTCGAGATTTGAACGAGGATCTCTTCGCCTTCCTCGATAAGCTCCTCGATCGGGATACCCATGGGGACTCTCTCGACCATTTCCTCCTCGAGTGAACTTTCCTCCTCTTCCGGTTCGGAGTCGCCGTCATCGTCCACCATGAAGTTGAAGTCGTGGATGTGCCGGTGGATGTCCCCCGCGTACAGAAACGCGGCCCTCGAAAGGCCGATGTCGACAAACGCGGCCTGCATACCCGGGAGCACCTTTATGACCCGCCCCTTGTAAATGTTACCAACTATCCCCCGCTCGCCTTTCCGCTCGACGTGAAGCTCGACTACCTGTCCATTCTCTATGAGAGCGAGGCGGACTTCCTTTTCCGAGATGTTCATCACGATCTCATTATTCATGGGAGCTTCCCCTGTCCTTGCCTCGAGAGGGCACCAGGTCCGCGGATGTCTTGAGGACCTTCATGCCTCGCACGCGCTCCCTGTTTGTGCCGAGTATTGCCGCGGCCGCGTCAATAGGGTTCACAAAGTGGCCCGGATCAGCCGTGAGGATCATTGTCAGCGAGGAACCTCCAAACTGAAGATCTTCGACTGCCATCTTCAGATCCCGAGTCCTTGTCTTGCCCTTGCGTGCCAACGTAATTGGGAAGATCTCGGATGAGTGGAAGTGTCCAACCCTCTGGCTTATCTCCTCAGAAGAAAGGGAGCCAAATTCATTGATTTCGTACGTAAACTGCTGAATTTTAGCAGAAACCGGTGGCTCATTCAATGGAATTTCCGACAGCTCCAGCGCTGTCACGCCCTGGGGCAAGCTCTTCTCAAGGCTTTGGGAGATGGTTTGCAGCCCCTCTTTCGAGCCCACCAGCTCGAAATCCAAATATTCCGCAAGACTCTCCACGCCCACACTGAGCGGCGGCGAGAATTTCAGCCTGGGGTGAGGATGGAACCCTTTGGAATAGGCCAACTTCATGCCCGCCCTTCGGAACGCGCGATGGAACGCCCGAATGAGATCTCGATGCCCGAGAAATCTCATCAAGCCGGTCTTGGCATAACGAAGGCGGTATCGTCGCACCTCCGCTTCCCGGTCCTCGGGCTCCTCCCCGCCGGTTCTCCGGAGTTCCATCGCCATGGGTTCCGCTTTCCTCGGGTAGATCTCCTCAAAATCGCATACCCCGCAGCCCTCACAATCACCGAATCGGCAATCTCCGGTTGTTTGCTCGGAGAGCGCCTTCTCCCATTCGCGAACCAGATAGTCGCGGCTCACTCCTGAGTCGACAAAATCCCACGGAAGCTTTTTCGAAAGGGATCTGGGGCCCAAGTAGTGCTCAGGATCTATCCCGGTTGCTTCAAAGGCCTCCATCCAGGCATCGAGTTTCAGGTGCTCTTCCCAGCCGTCAAATCGGGCGCCTTTTCTGAATGCCAGCTCAATCGCGTCGGCAAGATTTTCATCGCCCCTCGCGAGGACTCCCTCCAGAAACGACGTGCGTGGGTCGTGAAACTTCACCCGCGCGCGTCCTCTTTGGAAGGATTCTCTAATGTACTGTTGCCGGCGCCTCGTCTCTTCGATGGAGAGCTGGCCGGCCCACTGAAAGGGGGTGTGGGATTTGGGAACGAACGTGGAAATTGAAGCGGTTATCTTTCCTCCCTTGGCTGCTTTTGAAGCCTTTCGAATGAGATGGACGATTCCGTCGAGGTCTTCGTCGCTCTCTCCGGGGAGACCTATCATGAAGTAGAGCTTCAACGATTGCCAGCCTGCTTCAAATGCGGCGGTCACGGCTCTCTCGAGGTCTTCTTCCGTGTTCCCCTTGTTGACGATTCGGCGGAGCCGCTCGGTGCCGGCTTC
>JARRRG010000096.1:0-470 GCA_037380965.1 Deltaproteobacteria bacterium | reverse complement strand
CTCCTGTCTTGCGCACCTTTCGTATCTGTTCGGCCAGGCCCGCGTCAAATGTCTCGGTCCGCAGTGATGGAAGTGATAGAGCGACCATGTCACGCCCGAATTCGTCGGTCATTGTTCTGACCAACTCTCCGATGCATGAGTAGTCTCCTGATGACAGGGACAGGAGTGACACCTCCTCCCAGCCCGTGATTTCCAGGCTCTTCCTGGCGAGGTTTGCGATCGTCGCGGTCTCCCGTTCCCTCACCGGTCGGTAGAGCATGCCGGCCTGGCAGAACCGGCATCCACGAGTGCAACCTCTGGCTATCTCCAGGCCCACCCGATCATGGACTGTTTCACAGAAAGGAACAACGAGGTCTGTTGGAAAATCCGCGCGGTCGAGGTCCGCCAGGATCCGCCTTGACACCACGTCACCCTCCTGGTGAAGCGACGGGACATAGACACCGGACAATCCCTTCCATGCGGCAAGCACA
>JARRRG010000095.1:0-6698 GCA_037380965.1 Deltaproteobacteria bacterium | reverse complement strand
CCCATAGCAAGGTAGATGCATTGAGTTTCGCGTACCATAGCCTCGCAGCAAAATGGAAATGCTTACATCCTGCTCGAGGAAGGAATGCGTTGCACGAAAGAGGCCTGAAGGGGAATCCGGGGCCACACAGACGTCCGAGCAGGGACGGGCACCTCGGCAGTGGCGGGATGATGCACGGACTCGGCATCGGTGCAGAGTAGACCGGTTGCCGAGCGGGACCCGAGTTGTACCGGGGAAACTGAGACCTGGCCTGAGAACGCGATCGATAGGAAGGTTGCGCTGGACGTACCCGTCTTATGGTAGGTTCCGCGGATAAAGCATCCGCTTCAACCCCCGGCGCGGCAGCCATACGGGTAGTATAATATCCCCATCCAATCCCGGTTTCGATGAACGTAGCGACGATTGCAAGACAAACCAATACCTTAAAGGGCTTTCTTATCACCGTACCCTCCTCCCTTAACTGAATGTCCTGGGATGATGTCATTATTCATGATCGATATTATGTCAAGTAAATTCTGAGAAATGATTGAATATTTCTTAAGAGAGATGTCTAGCTCTTTAGTATTATGAGCTTATCCCAAGAAATTGGCACTGAGAAGTCTGTCACCCTCCCCGGCCAAGCACTACCTGACGAAGAGCCAATGCCGCCGGATAAGGCTTCGCCGCGCCCGAAAACTGAAGCCCCTCCGTGCTCGATACTTGAGCTTGCCACCGGCAAGCTCATCATTTACAATTCAGTGTTCGGCATTATCCCTTCGCGGTCGATGATGAGGACGGATTATGGGACAAACTCGGCAAAAGGATCAAAAGCCCAGCGAATACCGCAGAGCAATTTTTCTCGATCGCGATGGGGTGATAAATCGTAAGCTTCCGCCGAATCACTACGTTGGCGATGTCGGTGACTTCCATTTTCTTCCCGGCGCGATCGACGCGCTGGCAATGTTGCGTGAACTGGGATTCGCGTTGATCGTCGTAACCAACCAGCGAGGAATCGCGAGGGGGCTCATGACCGAAGAGGATCTGCACCAGGTGCACGACATGATGCAGGCCGAAATTTTGAAGAAGAATGTTGTCCTCGACGGGATCTACTGGTGCCCGCATGAAGAATTTGAGAACTGCTCATGCCGAAAGCCCGAGCCTGGAATGATCCTCAGGGGGGCTCGAGACTTGGGTATCGATCTGAGAAGCTCGTACATGGTGGGCGATTCTCCGGCCGATGTAGAGGCCGGAAGGAGATCGGGCACACGCACGGTCTTTATCGGCGAGGACAAGGATGCTGACGCGGACATGATTTTTCCGCGCCTCATTGACTTTGCCCGCTACCTCAGGGAACGGGGGACTGAATAGCGCGTGCCGCGTCGAACGATGACGGCAAGGAGGAATTCATTCAATGGAGAAAACGGAGGAGCGACCGGGGACGACTGTTGACCTGGACGTCCGGTTGTCGCTCGACGATACCTTTCGGTTCGCGTGCGGGCCCGATGTCCCCTGTTTCACTGAATGTTGCGGAAAGCTGGAACTTCTGCTCACACCCTATGACGTTTTGAGGCTTCGACAAAGACTCGGGATTTCCTCTGCTCAATTCCTCGATGATCACACGATCACTCGCTGGAAAACCGCGCACGGCTTTCCCGAAATCATGATGCGCATGGATAGCCGGGCCGACAAGAAGTGCCCGTTCGTGACTCCTCGGGGGTGCTCGGTTTACGAAGACCGTCCTGGCGCCTGCCGGATTTATCCTCTCGGCCGCGCGGCCACCAAGAATCCTCTGGATGGAACTTCTCAAGAGTTTTATTTCACCGTGAGGGAAGAACACTGTAAAGGGTTCGAACAGAATCGTGACTGGACTGTCGGGGAATGGATCGATGATCAGGGAATCGAGGAGTACAACAGGTTCAACGACTTATTGATGGATTTCTATCTGCTGAGTAAGCGCCGAAGGAACGTGCCCATCGGCACGCAACACATGCAAATGTTCATCATGGCATGCTATAACACGGAGAGATTCCGGTCCTTTATCTTTCAGAGCGGTTTCCTGAAAAAATTCGATCTCGATGGCTCGCTGGTGGAAGGCCTGAAGAACGATGACACAAAGCTCCTGGAATTTGCCTTCGAATGGCTCAAGTTCGCTCTCCTGCGGGAGCCCGTCCTCACCGTGAAGCCTCAGGTGGCTCAGGGCCTGGAAGAAAGCCTGGAAAAGTGACGGAGAACGTTGCACAGGCTTCACTGACGATGATGGGGCGCCTTTCGTAACGGCCTGTCCTGTTTCACTCTCCTCAGAGCTGCCCGTCGTGGTCAGATAAACGGCGCTACATTCGAGGATCCGCGAACAGGGTCACGGTCGTTGAAGACTCCTTCTTGCCCCTCAGGTAGGTGACTTTTATCTTGTCGCCTACATTCTTTTGGAGAATCAGGGTGTGGAAATCGTCAAAGGAGGGGGTGGGTACACCGTCTACGGAAAGGATCACGTCGCCGCCCAGAAGGATAGGACGCCCCCTGTAGTATGCCACGCGGGTTCCACCTCGTAGGCCGGCCAGCGCGGCAGGGCTGCCAGGTACCAGCTCGAAGATCAGCACTCCCTTTACGGGTGGCAGGCCCATTTTTACGGCCAGATTGGGGTCCAAGTCCATCCAGGATTTCAGGCCCATCCACGGATAGATCACCCGACCCATGTCGATAATCTGATGGGCGACTTTGCGCGCGCGGTTGATCGGTTCGGCAAAGCCGATCCCCGTAAATGCCCCTCCTTGCGTAAAGATCACTGTGTTGACGCCGATCACCTTCCCCTTCGTGTTGATCAACGGCCCGCCGCTGTTGCCGGGATTGATGGCCGCGTCAGTCTGAATCATGCCGACAAGCGTCCGTTGTCCAACAGCGATGTCACGGCCGAGTGCGCTTATGAATCCGGACGTGACCGTATGCTGGAACCCAAAAGGATTGCCAATGGCAATCACCCGTTGTCCCACCACTAAATGAGAGGAATCTCCGAGAGGAGCTACTTGCATTTCTGGGAATGGCTTTACTTTGATCACCGCGAGGTCGCTGACCGGGTCTCGGCCGATGAGCTGGGCGTCAACTTTTTTCCCGCCGGAAAAGGTTACCTCGAGGTTTTCAGCATTGGCCACCACGTGATTGTTGGTGAGAATATGGCCCTGGGAATCAATGACAAAACCCGATCCCTGGCCCGTTTGAGGAATCACGCGCATCCAGAAGGTGAGGGCCAGCCGTCGTGCCGCAATGTTCACCACCGCGGGATTGACATGCTGGTAAACCTGCATCACAACAGCTTCCCCGCTTTCCCTCGGTTGGTACCGCAGCGGTGCGGGAATTCCGGCCGGGGCCGGCACGCGGTTGAGCCATAAACCGAGCAGGAGCCCAATGCCGAATATCACTGCCACGGTCAAGCCAATGGACCATTTACGAGATCGCGTCATTGGGTCCACTCGAACTGAATGCCAGGTGGGAGGAACTGTTGGAGATTGCGAAGAAACCGGGCGGCCCGGGGGAGGAAAGACTGGAGCGGTGGCGTCTGACGGCGCGGTTGGTTGCGTTCCTCGTCATAGGTCTCACGCTCAGCCTGGTACACCGGTTCGGTGCGGTCCCTGTAAACTACCAGCTTACCATTCTCATCCATCGCGTACGGAGCATGCCCGAGTGTCTCGCCCTGAGCGGACAAAATCCTTATCATTCCTGAATAGGAGGACGGATACCCCGTACCGTACATCGATTGGCCGTACGTGGGCCAGCGTTGCAGCCGCGCTCCGGTCATCGGATCGATCGCGGCACGCGGCCCGTAAATGGGGTCCATATAATCGACTGTCTGCCCGGACATGGTATCGACCGGTGAAATCTGCTTACTCAGGAACTCCCGAGCGAGATCGGGCCGCGCTTCCAACAGAGCCTCGAGTCCCTGCCGTCCGGGTGGGCTGCCGTCCGGAGGACCCCAGAATACGATGCCGGGTGGAGGAGGATACCCTTCCTGAGGCTCGTCTTTCAATATCTCAGCCATGAATTTCATCCACACTGGCAGGGCCGCTCGGTTCCCATACTCCTTTTGGCCAAGGGACATCTTGGTATCATAACCTATCCACACTCCGGTAGTGTATTTTGGATTGAAACCGATAAACCACGCGTCCGTGCAATCGTCAGTAGTCCCCGTCTTGCCGGCCAAATCCCTTCGGCCAAGGCGTGATACCCTTGCGGCCGTTCCTCTCACACTCGTTTCCCTCAGCATACTGAGCATAAGGTACGCGGCCTGAGGGCTGAGCACCCTCTTCGGTTCCGGACGGCGTTTCACCGTCCCGGGGGACCTGACGAGCGGGATGGAGAGCACACCTTCCAACGAGGGACTCGAGCCGTGATCTTCCTCAGCAGGAGCTGCGGACTGGGCTTGTTCCCCGAATTCTTCCTGCCTCCCTTCGTACATTGGTTCTCTTTGATTCTCGTAGAATCGCGGATCAATCCATGCACGGTCCGGACTCATTCTCCGTCGCAGCCAGGCTGAAGTCTTGTCATCGGAGACACTCTCGGCCGTTATCTCGATGGGATCTGAGGTGTTGTCCTCGAGAACATTTCCGAAGCGGTCAACCACCTTCTTCACCAGAGCCGGATGAACCCGCATACCCATATTCGGAAACACGGAGTATGCCGAAGTCAGCTCCAGCGGGGTGACTTCCGAAGCTCCGAGGCAGATTGAAAGATTTCTCCCCAGCGGCGATTCAATCCCCATCCTGCGGGCCATTCGGATGGTGGCATCAACTCCTACGTCCATGATGAGCTTCACAGTGGCGGTGTTGCGTGAGTACACCAGGGCCTGGCGCACATCGATGGGACCCAGGAATTGTCGATCCGAATTAGCGGGAATCCATTCCTCTTCTCGCGGGTCTATGACGACGGCGATCGGTTCATCAACAATGACGGTATTGGGGCTGTAATCGTCCCATTGGAGCGCGGCCGCGTACACGAACGGCTTGAAAGCACTCCCCGGTTGCCGTAAAGCCTGGACTGCCCGGTTAAAGCGGGATCGCTCAAAATCCATTCCGCCGACGAGCGCTCTGACGTATCCGGTGCGGTTCTCGATGCAGACAACAGCCCCCTGAATGGGTGGGAGGGATCGATGGTCCAGGGTCAGACGGTTTCCCTCGATGGCGGTAACCCTGAATTCCAGGAGGTCATTCGGGCGATATCTCACCTTGCTTTTGAGCTGCATCTGAAATCGAACGTTACCCGGCATCGCCAGGGTGCAAAGCTGGTCCGTCCCCTTCGCCCTACTTCTCTTGCGCTTCCTGGGAGCGTGATTTGTCACCACCACAGCTTGCACCGCGTCGCCCACCTTGTATGAATCGGGTGGAGGACTGTTCAGAAAGCGACGAACTTCCCGTGAGTTGAGTCTCCGGACAAGTCCGCTGGGCCTTCGCTCTCTCTTTTCCCACTCCCTGGCCCCTTCCAGAAGAGCCTCCGAAGCCTTCTTCTGCTGGGACAAATCGCACGTAGTCCATACGCGAAGTCCATCATTGTACAGACGGTCTTCGCCATATCGTTCCACGATGTACCGGCGAACCGCTTCCGTGAAATAAGGAGCCCTTTCATACGGGTTGGGCAGATTCTCCCTGAACATCGGGGTCTCATTCATCGATCGGCGGTATTCTGCATCTGAAATGAAGCCGTTGCGCAGCATGGACGCAAGCACTATGGACCTTCGTCCCAGGCATGATTTCAGATTGCGGGACGGCGAGTATGTCGAAGGGCTCGGTACCAATCCCGCCAGTAATGCTGCCTCTGCCACACTCAGCTTTCTGCAGCTCTTCCCGAAATATGTCCGAGCCGCCGATTCCACGCCGTACGAGCCGTTACCGAGATACACTTCATTGAGATAGATCTCGAGAATCTGTCTCTTGCTCAGCGTCTTCTCCAGCCTGTAGGCCAGGAGCCACTCGCGGATCTTTCGAGAGATCTTCTTCTCCCTGGTAAGCAGGAAGTTGCGTGTGACCTGCTGGGTTATGGTGCTCGCACCCTGAGCAAAGCTGCCAGACTTTATGTTCTTGTACAAGGCCCGGATCACTCCGATCCAGTCCACTCCCGGATGGGAAAAGAAACGTGCGTCTTCCGCGGCAAGAAAGGCTTTCACCACATGCGGAGGAATGTCGTCCAAATCTATCGGAAATCGCTTTTCTCTATAGAAAATACCTATTACCGTGCCATCCTCTGCATAAAAGGTTGAAACGGTCTTAGGGCGGTACGAGGTCAAGTCAGGAATTTTCGGAAGATCCGCAGAGAAGGAGAGATACGCGCCGAGCGCCGCGCCCAGTAGCAACGACAGAAGGCCGCACGCTGCCAGAAGCGGTACACCTGCCATCAAAGTGGCCGCCAATCCGCCTAAGGAGCCTGACTGTCTTTTGCTCTGTTTCCTCTCCACCAAATTCAGCCCTCTACGTTAAGGCTTTTGCCGATCAAGCCAATTGCAGTAATTGTATGCCACCAGCATGCTCCCGTCAAGGATTCCCGCCTCTTGGTCAACGAGCAGGCACTTGAAGTATCGGCCGACTGTGCCTTGCTCGGGGATGTCCGGGACAGGCTCGAATGAGAAAGAGCCGGCAGGTCGAAGATCGGTGGGGTTTGCCTATCGCGTCCGCAGGAAAGCCTCCTCCTGCAATTTCGCGTCTCATACCACGAAGAGCCAAGAGTGGTTGCCTACCCGC
>JARRRG010000094.1:0-6712 GCA_037380965.1 Deltaproteobacteria bacterium | reverse complement strand
CTTGACCTAACTCTGCTGAGCGATTTTGAACCTGACCGGGAGACTTATGAGCTTGTTAAATTGATCTATGCCTCATTCGGCCTAGCCGCAAAGTATATTCCCTTCTGGGATGAGTCAGAAAAGAAATTTAAATTCTGAACCAGCCGAACAGTCCTTGAGTTAAGGTCGATTCGTGAGCAATCGGCTCGGAAGATCTCCGTTACAATCCTTCGTCATTATGTGCGCGCTCCACCCTAAGCGTCAGCGATTACGCGCAGACCTTCCTGTGAGGGGCATGCTCTTCAGGAGAGGCAGCCCCCCTGTTTTGTCCGTCCTCCCGTATCTGCCACGGAGCATCCGGTGGCTTAATGTGGTTCCACCCAATTCTCTGGGATAATGGTCCTTGGCCCTTGAATGGCGTCCCTCAGGGAAGGGGCGCTGTCTTACCCCGGCGGTCTGACGAAGTGGCCTGAGCGTCCGCCGCGTTTCTCCATCAGCCGGATTTCCGATATGGTCATCTGTTTGTCGACCGCCTTGCACATGTCGTAAATGGTGAGACCCGCGCATGCGACTGCTGTCAGCGCTTCCATCTCGACCCCGGTTCGTCCGAAGACGGTCACCCTGGCCTCGATCTCCACAACGGACCTATCCGGATCGGGGATGAAGTTCACTTGAACAGAAGTGAGGGGAAGAGGATGGGTGAGGGGAACAAGGTCCCATGTCTTTTTTGCGCCGGTGATGCCTGCAATCTGGGCCACCCCCAGCACGTCGCCCTTCTTGGCTCCTCCCTTGAGGATGAGCTCGAGCGTCTCAGGCTTCATCCGAACTTCACCCCGCGCGATCGCTTCTCTGGACGTGACATCCTTCTCGCCCACGTCCACCATTCGGGCTCTTCCGCTTTCGTCGAAATGAGTGAAATCTGTCATGCTGAGTGCTCCCCTGTTCCTATGATGTGTCCGGGCGGGCGTTGGTCAACTGCCGTCAGGCTCGCGAAAGGTTCCGGAGTTTCAGGACCTGCGGGACTCGAGACGGTGCGTGAGAGCCGCGGCATGGGCCGCGAATCCCTCGTACCGCGCCAGGACAAGGGTCCTGGGCGCAAGGCTTTCAAAGCCTTGCTCTGAGACACGGGAGTAAGACATCCGTCTGGTAAAATCTCTCACCGATAGAGCTGACGAGGTCCGGGCAAATCGTGAGGTCGGAAGAATCGCGTTGGGACCGAGGGAATAGTTTGCCAGGGTTCCCGGGGTGAATGGTCCGAGGAGCGCCTCTCCTGCGTACTTGACCTTCCTGAGCACGCGTTCGGGATCGGAGGTGAGAATCTCGAGGTGCTCGGGTGCGAACTCATTGATGAACTCGATGGCCTGGGAGATGTCCCGTGCAAGGACGACTCCTCCGCTTGTCCGGAACACCGTCTCGCAGAATGACCGCCGGTCTTCCGGCAGTTGAGCCACGAGTCGGGGGATGAGCTCCATTGCCGCGTCCGCCAGTGCCCGCTCCGTGGTAACCAGGTACGAGGACGAGTCAGGCCCGTGCTCTGCCTCGATGAGAAGATCCGTCACGGCGATGTCGGGTTCGGTGGAAGCATCGGCAAGAATGATCGACTCGCTCGGTCCCGCGGGCAGGCCGGTATCCACTTCACCGGAAAGGAGCTGTTTCGCTGCAAGCACATGTCCCGACCCTGGCCCGACGATCTTGTCCACTCTCGGAACGGTCTCCGTGCCAAAGGCCAGCGCGGCGATGGCTTGGACACCGCCTATCGCGTACACTTCGTCTATGCCGATGATGCGTGCGGCTGCGAGGGTAGCCTTGTCAGCAGACCCGTTTCTGTCAGGAGGAGTGACCACGGCTATCCGCTCCACGCCGGCCGCGACCGCAGGAACACCGGACATCATCATCATTGAAGGAAAGGAGCCCTTGCCGCGCGGTACGTAAAGACCTACCGAGGCAATTGGCACGACTCTCTCGCCTGCGACGATCCCCGGACTGATCTCCATTTCCCAGCTTTCCGGCTCGACCTGTCGCTCATGGAATGCACGAATGTTCGCAACTGAAACCTCGAGGGCTTTCTGCAAATCCCGGGGGAGATCGGTCAAGGCCCGGTCCATCTCATCACGGGGGACCCGAAATGAACCAGACTTGATCAGAGCACCGTCGAACCGCGCGGTAAGCTCTCGGACCGCTTCGTCCCCGCGTTCACGAACCGCCTCAATCAAGGGACCTACCTCGGCGCTCAATGCCTTGAAATCGAGACTGCCCCGGCGATAGAGTTGTTCGATCTGCGAGTCCGTCATCCGAGCCAGATCAAAAAAATTAACTCTCATGCATCACCTCGGTGGAAAATCGTCGATCGACCGTCCGGGGCTCGCCGACCATCCGGTAATCCTGACATGTAACCCGTGAAGGGTCAACACGAACGGATCGGGATTGATCGAGCCTGGCGATCGGGGTGACGCTTCTCAAGGTCAGTGTGAACAACCGCGGAGCCGATCACTTTCCCGGAGGATCTCTTTCAGATATGATGTATCTCGCGTTACTGCTTACTGTTTCACACGTATTTTTGATAGGAACACATGATGGACAAGAAGTTTAATAAAACAGAATGGGATTTTTTCGTCACCGCGCTCAAAGAAGAAGCTCGAACCGTCCTGTGGGACGTAGGCTCCAATACCGAGCCGCAACAACTCATCGACGGTGTCAAGGAGGATTTGGAAGCCCTGGCCCCTCGAGAAGCCGGGCAGGAAGACCGGTCCGATGAGGAGATATGGACCCAGATCAGGGAGCGACTGCTCAAAGCAGCCTATGCGACTCGCCCGTACTGCATCCGCTGCGGAACCTGCTGCACCACGGGAAGTCCGACATTGCTGGAAGAGGATATTGACCTGTTCGTGCGTGACATCCTCAAGCCGGAGGATGTGATTACCCTTCGCAAGGGTGAGGCCGCATATTCGCCGGCCACCGAGGAACTGACGCTCACTGACGAAGAGATGATCAAGATTCGGGAGAAGGATGACAGCAAGACGTGCCTTTTTTATGCCGAGGGCGACCGAGAGTGCACGATCTACGATTCACGGCCACTGCAATGTCGCAATCAGGAATGTTGGAACCCTGAAAAGTGCGAGGAGGTTGGCCGTTCGGTTAAATTGAGCAGAAAGGCACTTCTCGAGCCAACCGGTTCGCTGTGGGAGGTCATCCAGCATCACGAGGATCGGTGCTCGTACGCGGAAGTAAGCCGTGCCGTAGCAAGGCTCGGTGCCACCAAGGGAGCGACCGTCCAGGAGATCCTCGACTTGCTGCGCTTTGACCATCACGTCAGAGAATTCATCGCCGAGAAGTTCCAGCTCGCCCCGGACTCGATGGATTTTTTCTTCGGTCGGCCGCTTCGCGAGACCATAGAGATTTACGGATTGACCGTCGTTGAGGAACCCGACGGTTCCTTTCTCCTGCGTCCCATCAGCGACGAAGCGGGCAACTGACGCGCCGCCCTAGTAATCTCGGTAGAAGAGTGATCGCGGCCCCAGTCTCCGCGGTGAAAACGGATTGAAGTCGTACCCGCGGCACACATAAATTTTCCGGATCACTGAACCGTGGTACATGACCTCGTAAGAGGGGAGACGCTCCACGCGAGAAAAGTTGTCGTAGATGGTGGTCAAGAATTTCGACGTGGGCTCGAGCGGGTGAGGGGACACAAAGAGCACCTGTCGCCCTTTGAGATTATCGTATGACGGTTGCCAGACGTCGAACTGGGTTGGCCGCTTCCATGGTGCCAGATAGCGGACCTCCGGGTGTCCCGGAACGTTGAACTCGAGGAGGGCGCAGAGCTGATAACTGTCCGCGGCGATGACATCCCCGTCTTGCCTGAGCTTGGCCACGTGCTTGCCGAGTCCGGCCCACCCCCGGGTCTCCCATATAATACGATCCGCCTTGCCGAGCTTCCGTTCAACTGACGCGGGAAGGAGCCCGAGCCAGCCGTGAAGCACGACCAAAAGCACCATGCCCAGCGCAAGAACCGCCCCCCATGCGAAAAATTTTCTGCCGAACCATTTCCAGGGTTTTCTACTCTCGTCGATCCGGCCTCCCGTGATCACCTCCACCGCGAGAATAGCGGCTGACGCGTACCCCATGAACGCCCAATGGGCCTCCACATGCCCGATGAAGGCCATGATGCCGAACAGGAGGAGGGGCAGGCTGAAGCAGAGGAGGAGGGCTTCCTGCGGCCGCGGCTTGGTGAGATTCCGTGCCGCGGACCATCCCAGAGACGCCAACAGCGCACAGTAGAACAAAGGGGATACCGCGAGGAACTGCGCAAGGTGATAACCCAGGCCGTCGAGACTGCGCCTCAACAAAGAATGGGAGCCGGATCCGATAAAAAGGATGTGGAGCACCGGAGCCCAATCGTGCCCCATGTTCCACAACAGGATAGGGAGGGCGAATAATCCGGCTATGAGCGCACCGATCCACGGCTCCTTCCTCCGCAGCCACCTCCGGTGCGCTTTGCTCCACAACAAGAAGAGAAGAAATGATGGAAGAATGAGAACACCCGTGTACTTGCTCTGGATGGACAAGCCCGCACTCACGCCTATGAAATAGAACCAGCTCGGCTTTTCGGTCTTGATGAACCGCGCAGCCCCCCAGAGCGCCGCGATCCAGAAAAACGTCAGAGCATTGTCGTGCATGGCCGCGGATGCGCCCAAAAGCATGATGGGCGTCAAGTTCAACGCCAGTGCCGCAATCACCGCGTGTGAGCGGCGTTCAAAGAGATCCGCGCTCACCCGGTACACGAGATAGGTCCCCAGTGCGGAGAACAGCAGAAAGGGGAAACGTACCGCGAAAGGCGTCTGTTCTCCGAACAGGGTTGTGGACAAGCGGATAAGGTAGGCGACCATTCCCGAGTTGTCGAAGTAGGACCAGTCCAGATGCCGAGACCACGCCCAGTAGCTGCATTCGTCCGGTATTAGATTGACCCACTTCGTGAGAAAGACACGCCACGCGAATATGCATCCCAGGCCGATCAATGACCCGGCGATGAAGCGCGCGGAATCATACCAGCGCGTGTCCTGCAAGCTTCCTTGCGATGACTGGTTCATTGAGCTTCTGGGACGATCCGCGATGAGGTCTTCATCGGAAAGCTGATGTGGTGAAAAAGACCGCGCAGATGGTGTGAAAGGGGAGTTGTCCTCGAGGGGTTCATGAGTCTATTTGTCCCTGTCTCGTTCCCACTCATCCAATCGAGTGCACCTGCCCCGGCACTCCTTCGTGACCGCAGACGGGTGTCCGGGGCTCGCGTCAGACTTGTCGATCCGACGCATCGAATTCGGTGCACGCGGTTCCCGGGCGGCAGAACCTGCGCTCGCATGTGGGTCGCATTTCGTGGGATGCCTCGAGCTGGATGGTGGTATGATCAATATGAAATCGTTCCTCCAGAATCGCGTTCAACTCAGTGAGTACCCGGTTGCGGTCGTCCTGCTCACCAGCGAGGACCACGTGAGCCGACAGCGCGTGGCGGTTACTGGTGATGCTCCACACATGCAGATCGTAGACGCAGCAGACTCCCTCGAGCTGGACCATTTTGGCCTCGATCTCGCGTATGTCCAGTCCCGTGGGCACGCCCTCCATGAGTATGCGCACCGATTCCGTGACCAGCCCCCAGGACGCGTAAAGCACGAGTATCCCGATCAATACGCTCACCAGCGGATCCACCCAGTTGTGACCGGTCATGATGATGATGAGGGCTGCCACGATTGCACCCATCGAACCGAGAGCATCCGACACCACGTGGAGAAACGCGCCTTTGATGTTGAGATTCTCACGTCTGCTCCGGAAAAGCACGGCAGCCATGATGAGGTTGACCGCAAGGCCTACCGAGGCCACGGTAAGCATGCCGAGCCCCCGCACCTGCTCCGGGGCGAAGAAGCGATGCGCGGCCTCATAAAAGATGATTCCAACGATGGCCCACAATGCCACTCCATGGAAGAGCGCCGCGAGGATTTCCGTGCGCTTGAAGCCAAAGGTATGCGTGTCGTCCGCAGATCGCTTCCCGATCTGAATGGCCGCCCACGAAAGGCCCAGCGCCATCACGTCCGAAAGCATGTGGCCGGCGTCGGCAAGCAGTGCAAGGGAGTTGAAGAGTATGCCGCCCCCGAACTCGACCACCATGTACGAGGTCGTCAGAATTAAGGCAATAGCCAGTCGTTGTTGGGAATTTCCTTGGGAGTGATCGTGATCGTGCATGATTTCTCAGAGCCTCGTTGATTCTCCTCGTGCATGCTGCACCGCTGCCGGCCCGCCGGACTTCTCTAAAAACGATAGGAATTCCCGATCCAGATGCAAGCATCTCCTGGCCCCAAAACATATCACAGACAACAGAAGGCCGGCAGCAGAATTCTGTGGTAACGAGCGCGGGCCGTCGTTGCCCGAGCCCAAAAAAAGCTCTTGACACGAGCCATAGTAAATGCGGTAATAACGCGAATACCAAACCCGGTTACTTCCTCTGGCTTTTTTTCGAAGATTTCGGAAAAGAATAACCTTTCCATATACACTCGGCGGAGCCTGGAACCGATTCTCATAATGGGCTTCGGGAATCGCCTGATATAATCATGATGCGTGTGCTTTCACAGTGAGCTCTCGACAAAAAGGTGGGAGCAACGGTGTTTTAAACTGAGTCAGAAGCAACCAAAATCGCAATGCCCTGGGGGACATGCCGTAGTTCGAACTACCCGATCCGGCAATGGCTTCG
>JARRRG010000093.1:0-11385 GCA_037380965.1 Deltaproteobacteria bacterium | reverse complement strand
TCTCTTTGCTGCACCACGGTTTGTCTTTAATTTCGGCATTTGGAAACCTCCCTGTGTACGTATTCTCATAGTCGCAGCAACCAACCGCGATCTGAAGGCCATGATGAAGCAGGGCGAGTTCCGTGAGGACCTCTACTACCGACTGCATGTTGTCCCTATTGTCATGCCTCCACTGAGGAGCAGGCGCGAAGATATCCCTCCCATAGCACTGCGGACGCTGGAGAAATTCAATGAAACCATGGGATTGAGCAAACGCCTCGAGCCTGATGTCATAGATGATCTCCTGAAATACGATTATCCGGGGAATGTGCGGGAGTTGATCAACATCCTGGAACGCATGATGATCATGAGCGAAGGCGATACCATCTCGGTTTACGATGTCCCCAGTGAGTTGAGCGACTCCAGGAGGAATTCTCACTATGTTGTGGACGAAGGCATGACGCTCAAGTCGGCACTTCGCAATTACGAAGCGAGAGTGATTGAAACGGCTTTGGCCCGGCATGAGACACTCTCAGGCGCGGCCAAGTCGTTGGGACTGCACCCCACGACGCTGTGGCGCAAGATGCGGGCTCTGGGCATCCTGCGCCCGCCTGCAGATGTGCAATAGTATTGCATGCATGCAATACCGCGATGTAGCCCACCCAGTAACCCAAAACTCTGCATCCCATCGCAACCACCCGAGAAGTATCGCGGAACTGCAATGATCCCTCCGCAGTCTCACTGCAAGGTATACCAGCAAATTCAACATATTATCACTCCAATGCAGTTGGGCATGGATCTTGCTACGTCTCCATCCATGATGTCCCGATGAAAGTGTTTCCCTTTCAGCACAAGGCTTGCCCCTACGTATGGGGATGACCGAAGGGGGGATGGAGTCTCCCCCTTGTATAATGGCGCGGGAGGGGGATCTTCACATTCCCCGTCCGAGGCGAAGCCACGGACCACTCACCACCACATTAAGATTTTCATATTTCCTTGTGCCCCACCGAGTTCCGGGCAGGGCAGTTCGTATACCGTGGCATGAGATCGAACCACATAAGGGAACAGTGTCTCCACGGGGAAGTCACGGTGAGCAGAGCTCATGTTCAGGGGCTTTTCATACGTACGGAATGAGAATCCATTGACACGATTCAATGACATGGACGGTGAACAGGTAGGGGGTTGCCATGGGACGCGCAGTTGGTTTCCGGTCTCCTCCTACGACTCATCACATTTTGACAATGGCGTTCCCGAATCACCGGGAGCGACCTTACCACAGGCACAGCGCCTGATCTCGTAACACAGTCTGAAAGGGGATGGAGCCATGCAAGACAAGAAGAATCGCAGGGATTTCCTCAAGCTGACCGGCGCGGCAGGCCTGGGAGTGGGCGCTGCCGGCCTGCTGGGATCTCCAAACAAGGCGTCTGCCGCAGCGAAGCGGAAGATCCCCAAGACTCCGGTAAGACTTGCGGCTATTAGCTTCTTGACCGGCCCTGCCGCAGGTCCGTTCGGCATTCCCGGGGATAACGCCTACAAAATGATGGCGGATTACTACAACGAGAAGGGAGGCATCCTGGGCCGAAAGATCGACTTGGTGAGCTACGACGAGGCTGGAGGTGCCGACACTCAGGTGAAGCTCGCGCGGAAGCTGATTCTCGAAGACAAAGTGGACGCTATCTTGGGCTATATATCATCGGGAGACTGCAAGGCGGTATTGCCGCTGAGCGACGAGCTGGGTGGACTGATGTTGGCATACGACTGCGGCACCCAGGTGCTGATGGAGGGAAAGAAATCTCCGTTCAAAGTCCCGAAGTACCAGCTGGGTTTCCGAACCGCAGCTCATTTGGGCCAAGACAACATCTCCCTGGCCCTGGCGATCAAGAAGTATATGCCGAAAGTCAAGAAGATAGCGGGCATCAACCAGGACTACGCATGGGGCCGCGACTCCTGGTACATCTTCGAGCTCGCCATCAAAAAACTCATGCCCCAAGTGGAGGTGGTAAAGACCCTATGGCCCAAAATATTCACCACCGACTTTACTGCCCATATCAGTGCTCTCCAAGGTTCCGGGGCCCAGGTGGTCCATACTTCCCTGTGGGGTGGCGACGCTGTGACCTTTATCAAGCAGGCCATGCCCACCGGTTTTTTTGACAAGGCCAAGCTGGCCATGAGCCGGGGCGAGCCATATCCGCAGGAGGTAGGTGCGAATTTCCCTGAGGGTCAGTTTATCTGCTGCGCGGGTGCTCATTATTTTCTGTACCCGCCCCCTGACAAGTGGCCTCTGAACAAGTGGTTCGTTGACGCGTTTCACAAGCGCTACAAGAAGTACCCCACCTATCCTTCTTATCATGCATTTCAGGCCATCGCTTCTTACAAAACAGCCGTCGAGAAGGCGTCCAGTCTCGTGGGAGGGGGCTGGCCTACCATTGAGGAAATCGCCAAGGCCATGGGCAACCTGAGCTTGGAGACCCCCTCAGGGTACCTCGTCATTGGCAAGGACCACAACGCCCGGGAAGACTGCATGGTAGGCATTTCCAAGAAAGTAAAGGGCTTTCCCTTCCCAATCCTCGATCCGGACCGGCTGGAGATCTACCCTTCCTTCATGGTCTCCGCACCCTCCGGAATCACTACCGCTGACTGGATCAAGAGTTGGAAAACCTAGATGAAGCAAAAGATATGCGGCTCTGCCGGGGCTCGTCCCCGGCGGCGCCGGTCAGGTAGTACTTAAACAGATCTCGTTTGAAGACTACCCTTCCGTTCCAGAGCCTCCAAAAGCCTTCACACCTGGTTGAGCGATTGGTTAAAGGTTCAGGGTGCCTGTGTCGGGTGTGGCCTTGGCAGAGATGAAGAGCCGAAGAAATGTGGGTGATTTACCTCCTCAACGGATTCTATTTTGCGGCCTTCCTGTTCTTGACCTCCCTGGGGCTGAACATAATCCTGGGGGTGATGGGGATCCTGAACTTGGCCCACGGATCGCTTTACGCTATTGGCGCTTTTATCGCCGCGTTCATGATCGGGCTCATGGCACAGTCCCCTCTGCCGCTTATCCTTCTGGTGGCGGCGGTCGCGGCCTTGCTTCTTGCCGGCGGTGTGGGCTTCGTGCTGGAGACCACGCTTATCAAGCCCATGTACCGGCGGCGATTGGAATACCAGCTCATCATCACCTTCGGGGCCCTGATGATCATTGAAGACCTGCTCAAGCTCACATTCGGGGGCGAATCCCGGTACGCTTCGGGACCCTTCGAGGGCATGGGCAGCATTAAGATCGTGGGTGCAACATATCCGGTCTACTATTTGTTTGTCATGGTAGTGACGGTCGCTGCCGGATTGTTCATCTGGCGACTCATGTTCAGGACTCGGATGGGCATTATGCTCAGGGCAATAGAGATGGATCGTGAAATGGCTCAGGCCATGGGCATCCCCATGCGCAAGCTCATGATAGCTGCTTTTGTCTTGGGTGCTTCTCTGGCAGGACTTGCGGGTGGTCTGGTCGTGCCAACTACCCCGGCTGTGCTGGGAATGGGCTTGGACCCCTTGATCATGGCTTTTATCGTAGTGGTGATCGGTGGCCTGGGCAGCCTCGAGGGCGCGCTCGTGGGCTCTCTGATCGTGGGACAAACCAGGTCGATATGCATCGCACTCTACCCGGAAATAGAGTTGCCGCTGTTATTCCTGGTCGCTGTAATCATACTCGTGGTCAAGCCTCAGGGCTTGTTTGGACAGAGTTGATGGTGCCCGCATGAAAAGATACTTTCTCGACTTGAGGCTCTACATATATGCAGGCGCATTCGTGATTCTACTCGTCTTGCCCCGTCTCGTTTCCCCGTACCAGCTCGACTCAACGTACTCTTGCGTTACTGCGGACTCCTTTCATTTGGACACGGTGCGTACTTCGCGACGGGCGCCTATTCTGTGGGTTTGCTCTGCATGTACTTCCCGGAGCACTTCAGCTTTGAGCTGGCCATTGCCGCGGCTCTTGCAAGCTCTTTCGTGGTGTCGGCCCTGTTCGGCTTTTTGTGCGTGCGCAACACCCGGATCTTCTTTTCCATCTTGAGCCTGGCCCTCTCCATGCTGATCTTTGCAATTCTGTACAAAGCGTACTACTACACCGGCGGCTCCGACGGGATCCGTATCGCAATTCCTACGTTCTTCGGTCATGAGTTCGAGGGCATGCGCCGCATACATTTCCTGCTAGGCCCGTACTACTACATTCTGTTGGGTGGTTTCGTAATCTCTGTGCTGTTAATGCTGGCCATAGTCAATTCACCGCTCGGCAAGGCTTTGCAGGCGACCAGAGACAGCGAGCTGCGGGCTGAGATGATCGGCATACGGGTCAGACGCTATCGCTGGTACGGCTTTGTCATTTCCGGGATCTTCACGGGTCTTGCCGGGGCTTTGTGGAGCTTCGTGAACGGTCACATAACGCCCGAGATCTCTGATTGGGTCTTCTCCGGAGAAATCGTTTACATGGTCTTGCTGGGGGGCTTCATGGTCTTCGAGGGACCAATCGTGGGAGCGCTCCTGTTTACCTATCTGAAGCTGTACGCCATTACCGTCACCGAGTATTGGATGCTCATCATTGGTGGAACCCTGGTATTTCTGGTGCTCCTGTTGCCGGGCGGAGTTACCGGTGGGATTCAGAGTCTGTACCGCCTCCTCATACGCGGCTCCCCGGAGCTGCGCAACTCTTCTGAAGGCTAAAGGATCGCCCATGCTGGAAGTATCCGAAATAGTGAAATCGTTCGGTATGACTCGAGTCATTCTTGGCGTCAGCTTCACTATCGAGCCCGGTGAGATTGTGTCACTCGTGGGACCGAACGGCGCGGGCAAGACCACCCTCATAAATCTGATCAGCGGCCATTTGTTTCCGGACTCGGGAAGGATAGCGCTGTCAGGCAAGGACATTACTTCTGCCTCGCCGTATCGGCGAATCAAGCGTGGCATCGTTCGCAACTTCCAGGTGACCCAACTCTTTGAAGAGCTCACTGTTTTGGACAACGTGCGCAACTGCATTTTTTCCCGGAACGGGCAACTGCGTCGCTTTCTTCGTCCAGCCGATAGTTACAAGGAGGCCACCGGGGAGGCCATGGAAATCCTGGAGCTGTTCAACCTTGCCCAATTCAGAGACGAGACCGGAGGCGGGCTCTCCGAGGGTGACAAAAAGGTCCTGGATACCGCAATGGCGTTTGCTCTCAAGTCTCAGTTCCTCCTTCTGGATGAGCCCACCAGCGGTGTGGCTACAGCAGACAAGTTCAAGGTCATGGACATAATAATCGATGCCATAAAGGATACGGGGACGGCTACTCTAATCATCGAGCACGACATGGACATTGTCCGCGACTATACGCAGAGGGTAATGGTTTTGAATCAAGGCCTCATACTTGCCAACGGCACACCCGACGACGTGATGAGCGACAAGGAGGTCCAGGAAACGCTCTTTGGAGTGAGTAATCAAGATGCTTCTTGAGGTTTCGCACATTGACTTCTCCGTAGGCAAGACTCAGATATTGCGCTCTGTGTCCCTCAAGGTGAACGAGGGCGAGCTCGTGGGGCTCGTGGGTCGTAACGGCGCGGGAAAGAGCTCTATACTCAAGAGTATAATAGGATTGTACCAACCGCAACAGGGAACCGTCACATTCAAGGGTCGTGACATCACGAAGGTCGGGACCCGGCAGCGGGTGCTTGCCGGGTTGGCCTATTCGCCTGAGGATGCCCGAGTTTTTCCTGAGATCACGGTGGAGGAAAACATCCGCCTGGGAATGTGGGTCGCAGAGGATCGTGAGGGGAATGGGGAGAAGTTCGAGCTTGAGGACGGATTCCGGATCTTTCCCCGATTGAAGGGGCTTCTGGACAGGAAGGCGGGAACGCTCTCAGGCGGTGAAAAGAAAATGGTTTCCATCACGAGGGCTCTGGCCTTGGGACCAAGTCTGCTGCTCCTGGACGAATCCTTGGAGGGGCTCTCTCCCTTGGTGGTGAGGCAGTTTGCAGAAGCCGCGGGCCGGATACGTGAGATGGGTGTTTCCGTTGCGCTTGCCGAATCGAATCTGCGAAACGCCTCCCTCGTGGTGGAGCGGACCTACGTGGTGGAGAGGGGCGAGATCCTCTTCGAAGGCACGCCGGAAGAAATTGCCCAGGACGAGAGACTTTCGACCATAGTCGGTCGCTGACCGCGCGGGAAGCTAAAGCTAAGGATGGTGGGCACTGGCTGGACGTATAACCGTGTTCCGCACCACGCCCAGGATCGTGATGGGTCCTGGTGCAATTGACGGTATCGGTGGGGAGGTCGAATTCCTGGGAGCTAAGAGAGTCTTGGTGGTAACCGACCCGGGCATAATCGAATCGAGGCTCTTTTCACGGGTCGAGGCGTTGCTCAAGGACACGGGACTTGAAGTTCGAGTTTTCAGCGACGTAACACCGGACCCCCGCTATGAGATTGTAGAGGCTTGCGTGAGCACATCCGGTACGCCCGATCCGGACTGCATCATCGGCCTGGGCGGCGGAAGCCCCATGGACATCGCGAAGTGCGCGGCAGTGGTGATTGCAAATGGGGGCTCGATCTACGACTCCCTGGGGGTAGACCTGGTGCCGAAGCCCGGGGTACCGACCATCATGGTCCCCACAACAGCCGGAACCGGCAGTGAGGTGACGCCGATAGCGATCCTCTCGGACGAGAGAGAGAAGCTCAAGAAAGGCGTAGTGAGCTCCCACCTGTTCCCGCGGGTGGCCGTCCTGGACCCGGAGTTGACCGTCAGTATGCCTCCCCATATTACCGCGGCCACGGGCATGGACGCCTGGATTCATGCAATCGAGGCATTCACCTCGGTAAATGCCTCTCCCATGACGGATATGTTGGCGAGCCGCGCCATAGTGCTCATTAATGAGAATCTCCGCACCGCGTACGCGCAGGGCGGGAGCATCGAGGCTCGGGCGGCCATGCTGGAAGGCAGTCTCCTGGCCGGGATGGCATTCGCCAATGCGGGAGTGACCGCTGTCCACGCATTCGCGTATCCCATAGGCGCAGAGTTCCATATACCTCATGGTGTGGCCAACAGCATCATGCTGGCCTCCGTCATGGAATTCAACATGCTCGGGAATCTCCCGAAATTTGCGCGCATGGCCGACCTACTCGGGGAGAACACGGGGGATTTGAGTCAACGGGATGCGGCCACGGTCGCGGTGGATGCGATGAGATCCCTCGCAACGGACGTCAGGATTCCCAGGTCACTGGGCGAGTTCGGCATAAAGGAAGAGCACATCCCCGAACTGGCGCAGGGCGTCATGAAGGTCACAAGGCTTCTGGACAACAATCCGCGCACACTTACCGTCTCGGATGCGGAAGAAATCTACAGACGAGTTCTCTAGGCAAGGCCCCGGGATGGAACCGCTGCATGAAAAATGGGGGAAAGGATCTTTTGGAGCGGTTACTGCCAAACGCACATACCCGTCCAAGTGAGGGGAAAATGCACGGCTTCTTCAATATGGTTCTACGAATTGACGCCACGGAGAAATCCATCGACTTGAAGATGATCTCCGATGACATACTCGAAAGAACCCTCGGTGGCAAAGGCCTTGCCACCCATCTCTTGCTGGAGAACAATCCGCCCGAGGTCGATCCTCTTGCTCCGGAGAACCACATTATATTCGCGGGCGGACCGGTCACAGGAACCCGTATTTGGGGATCATGCAGGCATGGAATCTTCACAAAATCCCCTCAGACCGGCCTCTACTCCGAATCCTATTCCGGCGGTTCAGTGGCCGAGTACATGGCAGTCACCGGGTACGACGCGATCGAGATTCACGGAGCCGCAGCCGAGCCGATCTGGATAGAGGTCTCCCACGACGAGACTCGATTTCATGACGCAAAGGATCTCTGGGGGTTGGAAACGTACGAGACTGAAGATCGTATCAAGGCCTGGCTACGAGAAAATCGCCCGCAAGCGTCCGGTTCCGGAGTTGTGGTCATCGGTCCTGCAGGGGAAAACCAGGTGAGCTTCGCGGTGGTGGAAAACGACTACTGGCGAAGTGCCGGGAGAACCGGTGTGGGAGCGGTCCTGGGATCGAAAAAAATCAAAGCGATCGCTTTTCACGGAAATCGAAAGAAGCAGCTCGCAGATCCCGAAGCGGTAGCAAGCTTCTCCAAGGAGCTTCTGGCAAGGGCCAAAGACGATCCAGGCGTAAAAAATTACAAGAATTTCGGAACCCCGATGCTCGTGGACATCATGAATAAGGTAGGGGGGTTTCCTACGAGATATTGGCGCAAAGGTCAAGCTGATCACAAGGATCGGATCAATGCGGCTGCTTTGCACGAACGCTGCACCGTGGTCCCGCACGCGTGCAGGAAGTGCTTCATCGCGTGCGGAAGGCTTTCGACGGTCAAAGAAGGACGCCACGCGGGCCTGAAAGTCGAAGGCCCCGAGTATGAGACGATCTATGCTTTTGGGGGCCTGTGCGAAGTCGACTCTATCGAAGAGATAGCCTACTTGAACGACGTATGCGACAGACTCGGTATGGATACCATGTCGGCCGGAAATCTGGCCGCCCTGACGATCGAAGCGTCGCGACAGGGCAAGATCGATTTTGAGATCGACTATGGAGAGGTAGATAACATAGTCCGACTGCTTAACGATATTGCCTTTCGCACAGGCGTAGGAGACATCCTCGCTCGCGGCATCAAACATGCTTCATCCGTCTGGGGCATGGAGGACCAGGCGATTCACGTAAAGGGGCTGGAACCCGCCGGGTACGATCCTCGTGTGCTGAAAGGAATGGGACTGGCCTACGCATCTAGTGACAGAGGAGCGTGCCACCTTCGGGCTACCTTTTACAAGCCTGAATTAGGCAACCTCATCCCTCCGGATCAGATCCAAGGAAAAGCTGCCATGTTTACCGAATGGGAGGATCGACTCACCATATTCGATACGCTAATTCTTTGTCGCTTTTACCGGGACCTGTATCAGTGGGAAGAATTGGCTGCCATCATCCGTGCCACCACCGGCCGGGAGTTTGATGTGGCGGATATGCGAGCCATCGCTGCCCGGGTTACCGACACCACCAGGCGCTTCAATGTGCGTGAGGGGCTCACGCGGGAAGATGATCGGTTGCCTCGACGTTTCCATACAGAGGTGCTTCCCGAATCCGGAAAGCTCATCTCCAGAGACGATACGGATACGTTGCTCAGAGAGTACTACCAAGCCAGAGGCTGGGATGAACACGGTAATCCTCCTGAAGACCGTTTCTGACCGGGTACGAGAACCGCGATGCGGTAAACCGTTCCGGTTCGACCGTGCGCAAAGACCGGTCCATTGCGCATAAGTCGTTTTGGCATCAACACTCTTATTCTCCTGTGGATAACAGATCGGAAAGGGGGTGATATCACCGGATGATGGCCCAGAATAGGACACATAGGGCTCAGTATGGCATTCTGTGTCCCGAAAGTGACAAGATCTGCAAAGGGTCCGCTGCGGGGCGCAGAAATGGATCTCAACCCATGTGAACTTCTCTTCAACGTTCACGAGCAGCCACAGGAGCTGATAGAGGTGAAGGTGTGTTCCTTATCGTCTCGGACAGGGACTTTGGTCCCAGCGGAAGTTGGGAACCTCACTTTCAACCACCGTAAAGGAGAGAAAGCAAATGGCAGATTCGTTCTCTCGCAGAGGATTTCTCAAGATCGCCGGCTTAACCGCATCGGTAGGTGCTCTAGGAATACCCGCGAGCCTCGTGGGCTCAGGCCCTAGGCTTGCCTTTGCGGCGGAGCCGATCGAGGTCTATGCCTTTTTATGTGGGATTTTGAAAACGCAGACGCAGTATCTTCTCAAGGATACCCGTGTCGGTACCCCGATGAACATCCCGGTGCCGTTCTTGCTCATCAAGCACGGCAAAGACTGGGTGGCCTTTGACACGGGCAACAACGCGATGTGTGCAAAGGATCCAGTCGCCTACTGGGGCAAAAAGGTGACGGACGCCTACATGCCCGTCATGAAGGACTATGAAGAGTTCCATGTGCAGACCAAGAAACTTGGCGTGGAGCCCAAAGCCATCAAGTGTGCCATCGTCAGCCACGGGCATCTGGACCATGCGGGCGCCATCGATAATTTCAAGGGCACAAAAGTGCCTCTCTACTTCCAGAAAAAGGAACTGGAAATCATCAAAAAAGCCGTGGCCTCGGGCAAGAAGACGGCCTACATTCCTGGTGATTTCAAGGTAATGGACAAACTCAACATCAAAGGCATCGACGGTGTCTTTGATGTTTTCGGCGATGGAACGCTCGTCGTGTTTCCCACTCCTGGTCATACAGCGGGGCATCAATCAATGCTCGTCAAAGGCCGCGACGGAAAGATGTTGGTCGTCGCAGCGGACGCCATGTATACGATAGAAAACATGGTCGACGCCATACCACCCGGGCTGTACTGGACCCTCTCATGACCCGGGCTACTGGAAAAAGCAAAAGTTGGCTCCCAAGACATTCGGCTCATAGGTGACGACTCGCGCCCTCTCCGCAGCCTTTGCGGAGACCCTCTTTTCCCCACAGAGGTCTTCCCAAAGGTTCTTCACCGTGACGCAAGCCAACGCTGATATCCATATGGTCCCCCCAATCATCCTCTCCTCTCGATGTTGGGGGCTCTTTTTGTACGATGATCGACTCCATGACGTCTCTTCCCGGCCGTACTCCATATCGGCAAGCAATCGGTCTCTCACGAACAAAATCCGCTTGGTTCCTTGTCAAATCCGTCCTGATGGTCACAGTGTTGAAACCGTGCGCATTCTCTGCATCCGGATGCCTCAGGATAGGATAGAGCGGCGGCGATCGGGTGTGCAATCCCGTCATGCAAAGTCTACACCCCATTCTATTAAGAATGACAGTCGATCTGTCGGAATAGTGCATAGTGAATGGGGGGTGGAATTTTGACACCGGGCTCTTTCGAGCCTCGACAGGCAAGCCGGTAGCGTTGCTCTCTCAGTGACCTTACCTCGAATGCCATGAACAGGTACCTCTCACTCGAGGACGAGGACCTCGTGAAGGCCATCGACGGCATGACCTTCGATCATGGAGAAACGAAGATTTGGATCGCCCGAAAAGGAAAAAACCCGCCAGGTAGCGCTGACGGGCAACGGCTCCGAAAATCAGAAACCAGGTCGAACCGGGTCTCGAAAGCCTCCGACGGCAAAAACAGGGAATGACCCTCATCTCACATTCCCTGTGATATCAGGTTGTTAATGGCGGGGACGACGAGACTCGAACTCGCGACCTCCGGGGTGACAGGCAGGAGTGGCCCCCTAGACATATCAATAACTTACTGTAATGACAGTGCAGCTTCAAGCAACAAAAAGCAAATTTAGGCAAACTTTTCCGATAAACCGGGTCATACACCTGGTCACTTTCGAGACAACATTTTGGCATTTTACTCT
>JARRRG010000092.1:0-7979 GCA_037380965.1 Deltaproteobacteria bacterium | reverse complement strand
GTTTCCAGAACAGCCGCGGCTGTTCACGGTTTTTTTCATTCTCATAGGGAGGGAGCTATGCAGAATCAACCAGGCGTGTCGGCAGATGAGTTTAAGAGAGCCCTGGAAATCGGGCGACCACCCAACGTAGTCAAGTTGTTTCCCCGGTCGAGAGCCCTCCTGGTGAGCGGCAAGGCTATCGATCGGGCCATGATCGCCAAGGGAAACGCGATAGCGATCGCGGCGAGCGTTCGAAATTCCTTTGTCGCGAGGGGATCGCTCATGGCCGCGCAGAGGGCAAATGCGGCAATCATCATCGAAATTGCCAAATCCGAGGGAGGCGCGGACGCGTACTGCGACGTGAGCCTCTGGAACATGGCACGATTGGTGGATTCAATCTGCAACGAGCTCGATCTGACGATTCCTGTGGCCATTCATGCCGATCACTATGGAATCAAGAGCTCAAATGACGTGCAAACCGCCCGGGTGGAGATCCCCACGCTCTTTGAAGCAGGGGTCACCTCTGTCGCGATCGATGCCTCGCACCTGCCGGACGAGGAAAACCTGCTCGCCAGCATCGCGCTCCACGAGTACGTCCCTTCCTGGGCAGGCTACGAAACTGAAGTGGGCGAGATCAAGGGCAAGGAAGGACTCTCTACCGTGCACGAGGCCCTGTTCCTCATTCGAGGTCTCAACGCGCATGACATTTTTCCGGACTGGATCGCGCTCAACAACGGCACCACCCACGGGATCGAAGCCAGTGACGCGGGCATACAGGTCGATCTGACAAAGGAAATCCACGAGGCCCTGGAAACATACCATGTTTCCGGAGCTCAGCACGGTACGTCCGGGAACAGTTACGAGCGATTGCGCGCGGTCGCTCAGGGGACCCACACAACCAAGGCCAATGTTGCAACCGCGCTCCAAATGGTCTCCTGGGGAGTGAAGGTGAATGAGTACGGCAATGCCGTGCTCGACGAAAACGGCGACTTCATCAAGGTGCCCGATTCAGGTGTGCCCGAAGACATGTGGGAGCAAATGGTCGCCTACGCAGCGGAAAAGGGTTGGAAGGGCGGCAATTATAAAAAGCTCAATCGTCCGTTTGAGAACAGGCTGCTCGGGCTGCCCCGCGAGGTCCGGGAGGGCATGGTCCGGAATGTCGAAGATTTTGACTACAATCTCAACACGAACGTGTTCAACGGCGGGGACAGCGCGCCCCTGGCGCTGGAAGCAATTCTCAAGGCAGGCTCCTACGATCTCGGTCCAAAGGCCTCCCGGATAGAAGATCCGGCCGAGTGGACCGAGGCAAAGATCCGGCAAAAGGCAGCCGCCATTTCTTCAGACAAGGGGCCCGCGGGCGATTTCTCGGATTGAGCGGTTGTCGCGGGGGAATCCTACCGGGTTCGAGGGGAGATGGTTCCCCTCCAGATCCAATTCCACTCAAGCCCTGCCCGGTTGGGCTGCTGACGCTTCGAGGCGTGCAGAGGCCTATCCGCGCTTCGCACGGCTTCGGCCCGTATTTGACCGAGGGAACGGTCGCGGCTGGCTCGCACGTGTGACAAGTTGCCGGCAGGAGTACTCAAAATATTCGGGATCGATTTCGTAACCCACGCAGGATACCCCGAGGCTCATGCAGGCCAGCGCGGTATTTCCAAGTCCCATGAAAGGGTCCATCACCAGCCTGGACCTGGACCGTCCATGGACCTGGACGCACATCTCCGCAAGGCGGGGGGGAAAGGTCGCGGGATGCGGTCTCTGGCGCTGCCTGGATACAATGGTCTCGTAACCTATGAACCAGGTGTTGCCCCTGCACCGTACGTCTCTTCCTGCTGATTTCCATCGGTCTATGTTGGACTTGTCCTTGTAGGGCACGCCCACCGCGAGGCGGTCCAGTTTCACGTTACCCGTCTTGGTGAAGTGGAAGATGTATTCGTGCGCATCCGAAAGGTATCGCTGACTGTTTATTGGCTTGATATGTCCGACGTTTATCGCTTCGTTCCGTCCACTTCCATTCGTGCCGTCCGCGGGGTCTATCGCGATGGACTTGATCCAATGGATCGTGTTTTGAAGAGAGAATCGTTTGCGGAGCCGCATGGCAACTTCCATGGGCCCCCATTGGTCCTTGGGCCGGCCTCCGATGTTCAGAAAGAGAGAACCGTCGGGAGCGAGCACGCGCTCGAGTCGTCCGGACCAGTCCTCGAGCCAGTCCAGATATTCGTGCCGGTCAACGGTATCGTTGTACACCCCGTACTCGATTCCGATATTGTACGGTGGGGAAGTCACCACCACGTCGACACAGCCCGCGGCCATGCGATCCATACCCGCGAAGCAGTCGCCGAGAAAAAGCTCCACGACTGAATCCCCGTCTTTAAAGACCCGTCTCTCCATATCTCCCTCTTGTCGAACGCACGGGAATTTCGTGAAAGCCGGCCGGGAACCTACGTTCGACGCTGAATCCCCTCACGGTAGTCCTGTTCCGGGGAAATACGCGTTGACTGCATCGGACTCCCAGGGCTCCGCGAGGCATCCCGTGCCTTGCTCTCGAGTTTCCTGCCACTGCCCCGTGAAAAGCTACGTTCGTCTCTCAACCTGCGAGGCTTTCTTTTCGACCGCGTTGCCCTGCTCTTCCCGGAAATCCCGGAGCTTCCTGCGGAGCGAAGAATCAAAGGCGCCGAGAATCTCCACGGCAAGGAGTCCGGCATTCTTTGCACCCGCGGCACCGAGGCCCATGGTCGCCACGGGAACACCGCCGGGCATCTGCACTGTAGAGAGGAGCGCGTCCAATCCGTTCAAAGGCGAGCCGTCCATAGGCACGCCGATCACCGGCAGGACGGTGTGGGCCGCCAGGAAACCCGCCAGGTGAGCGGCCATGCCGGCTCCTGCGATGAGGACTTTCCATCCCTCTTCCTCGGCACGTTTGGCGAGCCTCGCAACCTTTTCCGGGGTCCGGTGGGCGGATGCAACGGTCATGAAGTACGAGATTTCAAATTTCTCGAGGATCTTTGCGGCTTCGTTCATCACCGGGAGGTCCGAATCGCTTCCCATCACGATTCCGACCTGAATGTTGTCCGTGGTGCTCATGAGGATTCGTCCGCGACCTTTCTCCGCTCAAGGGATGTCAATGGGATTGAGGTACTCGGTGATCGCGCGGTCATACGCGGCGGTGAGCCTGAATACCTTTTTCGCGAGGCGGAAGTTGGTTGCTTCTGACACGCTGCCTCCCGACTGTTTCATCTCTTGCAGGACCAGCGGATAATCGGTGGGGTCGGTAATGACCGTTACGAACGGATAGTTTTTCGCGGAAGCTCTCAACAGGGTCGGCCCGCCGATGTCGATATTCTCGATGGCCTCAGCCAGCGTGCAGTCCTCTCGTTCTATGGTTTTTTCGAACGCGTACAGGTTCACCACCACCATATCGACGGGTGATATCCCGTGCTCGTTCATGGCCGCCAGATGTTCGGGCCGGGACCGGATAGCGAGTATGCCCGCGTGAATCTTGGGATGCAAGGTCTTGACCCTTCCGTCGAGCATTTCGGGAAAGCCGGTGAACTCCGAGACCTCAGTGATGGCGGTTCCGGATTGCGACAGCACCTTCGCGGTCCCGCCGGTAGAGAGTATCTCGACACCCAACCCCGCGAGATCCTTCCCAAGTTCCTGAATACCGGTTTTATCGGTAACGCTGATCAGAGCTCTCTCTATTCTTGGCATGTTGGTACCTCATTCCCTTCTCGGTCGGACCGCTCATCGGCCTGGGCAAGCCAATAGCGCGTTCAGGAGGAATCCGCCCCGCTTGTATGAGGAAACGACGCGATAACCGCGGAAAGAGCGAGGCAAGCCCGTCATGGGTTACTCGTCCACTGCGCGGTCAGTTCCTTTTAACCCTCGGAATACCCCTGAACCTGTCGCGCTTGATTTCCTTGATCTTCTCTTTGGCTTTCTCTCCGAGAATACCTGTCGGATCGGCCTTTGCCACCAGCTCAAGCTTCCTCAAGCCCGCGGCCACCTTGCCGGTTCGGGTAAGAAGCATTCCCATCTGTAAGTGAGCCGGGAGATAATCAGGGTCGATCTTTGCGGCCTTTCTGAACGCTTCCAGAGCCTGGGGATATTTCTTCTGTTCCTTGAGAATGATCCCGATTCGAAGGTACGCATCCTTGAAACGGGGTCTGATATCGAGGGCCTTTCGGTAAAAATTGAGGGCTTTTTCGTAATCCTTCTTTGTCTCGAAACAGAATCCCAGGTTGTAAATGGTGTTGATGTTCGAGCCGTCAAGGAGGAGGGCTCGCTCGTAATGCTGTATGGCTTTATCGACATCGTTCTTGTGAAAGTAAGCGATTCCGAGGTTGTACTGGGCCTTTTCCGGCGTGGCGTAGGTTGGATCCTTGAGACATTCGTCGAACTGCGCTATGGCCTCGTCGTACTTGCTCTTGATCAGGTAGATCGTGCCGAGGTTATTCCGTGCTTCCGTGAGCTTCGGATCAAGCTTGAGGGCCTTCTTGTACTGCTGAAGAGCCTGATCGTACAGCCCTTTCTGTTGGTACGCCAGCCCCATGGCATGTTCCACGTCCGCGTTATCCTTCGAGAGCGCTTGTGCGCGCATCAGCTCCTTGACGGCCTGCGGGGTCTTGCCTTCCCTCAGATAGGTTATGCCCGCGCCGTAGTAAAATTCGACCTCTTTCTTCACGTTGGTCGGCGGAGGATTCTTCTGCGGTACGCAGCCGAGACAAAACCCGGCGACAAAAAGGACGCCGAGCACCATGACGGTTCTCGCCGAGCCTCTGTTCACCGCGTGTGCAAGATCATGTTCGGCTCTGGTAACTACCGGCCGCCTCACCACCGTTGGATGTCCTCTTCTCATGCTTCGGGCTGTTTCGTCGGGACAGAGGTCAATCACTGCCCAACCATCAGTGCCCTGACCACATCTCTCAGGAATGGATTGTGATCGGTCGTTGAATCCCATTGTCGGCAATAGGCGCGTTCGTCCCTTTGAATCGGCTCGAACCTCTCTTTGTGCTCCCGGAAGATCTCCCATGTCGCGTCTGACGGCTCATCCCGCTTCCCTGCTCTCTCTTCCAGTCTCCGACGTACGATCTCGTCGGGACACGTGCATTCGAGAATGAGGAATTGAGCTTGTTTCCGCCGGGCAAGCTCATGAGCCAGATCGCGGTACCTGCGGCGCGAGAAGGATGCATCAAGGACCACGGATTGCCCGATGTCGAGAGATTGGCCAGCTTTGTCCAGGAGTTCCTCATACGTCCGGTCCGTTGCATTCGACGTATAGATCCCCTCGCCGTACTTGTCAAGGCGATGTTCAGAGGGGAGCACACCGTGCATCCGTTTCCGGAGCACGTCCGACCGTATGGGCTCGGTTCCGAGCCTCACCGCGAGCCCCTCTCCGAGAAAGCTCTTGCCGGTTCCGACCATGCCGCACGTCACGATCAGGGCCGGCCGCGGGGGCGGCTTCAGGTAGGCGAGGGAGAGGTCGAAGTAGTGCCCGGCCACCTGCACGGCAGATTCCTTTTCAGATTGAGAGATCTCGGGCTCGTCCAGGACGAATCCCACGACCTTGCCCCTCACGAATGCTCGATACGACTTGTACAATCCCAGTAACCGGAGGACATCCCGGTCTCCCGAAGTCGCGGCATAGCGCCGGGAGACCCGGTCGGCAAACGCGGGATAGCCCTGGAAATCAAGATCCATCAGGAGGAATCCAAGATCCGCGGCCGTGTCCCCATACCGGAAACGGTCGTTGAATTCGATGCAGTCATAGAGGATGATACCGTTGAGGATCACCACGTGATCCAAATGAAGATCTCCGTGACAGTCTCGGACGAATCCGCCGGTCATCCTCTCGTTAAAAAGCTTCCGATGGGCCTCCAGGAACTCCATCGACAGGGTGAAGACCGCGTCATGGGTCTCCTTGTCAATGGTGCGGCCGACATAGGGAGTTGTTTGATCGAAATTCTCCTTCAAGTTTTGCCGGATCACTTCAAATGAGCCATAGCTGGCGATTTCCGGCCCCGTCGGCGCGAGCGCGTGCAGCTCGGCTATGCGGTCCGCGAGTCGATCGAGCATTCCCGGGGCAACCGCACCTTCTTCGAGCAGCCTGATCATGATCCGGTTCTCGGGAAGACGTTTCATAAGGACAGCGACTTCAACCACCTTGCCCCGGCCTTCCAGGTTCAGCCCCCCCGCTTCTTCGTATATCGAAGCCACGCCGAGGTACACTCCCTCGGAGAAGCGAGAATTGAGGTCGACCTCCCGCTGGCTAAAGTGTCGTCGTTTCTCGAGCGTAGTAAAATCCAAGAATCCGAAATTTAAGGACTTCTTGATTTTGTACACAAGGTCGCCTGCGACGAAGACCACGGATATATGCGTCTGAATCACGTGAACCGAATCGGGATGATGGGGGTAGATCCGGGGATCCGACATGGCCCGGATGAGACGGTCCAAATGGCTGCTCATCGAGTTGCGATTCCTTCGCCGGCAAGTTGCCCGCACGCGGCCAGGATGTCCTGACCCCTCGATCGCCGGACGATGGTCACGAGCGAACGCGACATGAGTATGTCCTGGAATCGCTGGACCCGCTCCGGCGCGGGCGCGGTGAAATCCGTTACGGCCCCGTCGTTCAAGGGAATGAGATTTACCTTGGCCCGGATCCTCTGCTCGTCAGTCACCGCGTTGAGGCTGACCGCGAGCTTGGCCTTCACTTGCCGACCAAGGTCCCGGATCCCCGGAACCAGCCCGCAGGTCGAAACCGTCACGTGCCTCCACGAGATTTGCGGCCCGTGAGGATGTGTCAGGATGCGGATCGCCTTCACGGTGTTGGCGAAGTTTGCCAGAGGCTCTCCCATGCCCATAAAGACGATATTGGTTATTCGCCTCTCCGGCTCCATCCGCCGAATCACGAGCAGTTGAGATACGATCTCCCCTGCCGTTAGGTTGCGTACCAATCCCCTACGCGCGGTACGACAAATGCGGCACCCCATCGAGCATCCCACCTGGGTGGAAATGCAGAGCGTATCGTGATCGTCACCCGGGATAAGGACGCTCTCAATCGCACACCCGTCCCGGAGCCCGAGGAGGAACTTGGTCGTGCCGTCGTTCGACTCCAGGATCTTCAGCACCTCGGGAAACTGAATAAGCGCACGGGTGGAGATCTCTTCACGGAACGACTTGGAGAGGTTGGTCATCGACTGGAAAGACTCCGTCAAACCCTGGTGAATCCACTTCATCACCTGGGTGGCCCGGTAGCGTTCCTTGCCGAGATCCGTCAGGAACCGTTCCAATTCAGGATGGGTCATGCTGACCAGATCCGCTCTTGTGTCAGGCAGGGGCGTCATGGAGACTGACCTGCTCTCCTCGGTTGATGGCTCGCTCTTCGCATGGATCCTTCTTCACGCCCTCCCCGGTCCCGCGGAGTCACGCGGACTGAGACAGTGACCCCGCAACGGTCCGGCGGTCTGCGCGCTCGCATCAAACAATTTCTATCGTGCTGAAGAAATATGAGATTTCAAACCTCGCCGTTTCTTCCGCGTCCGAGCCGTGAACAATATTGTTCTGCTTGCTGGCCGCCCACCTTGCCCGGATCGTCCCTTCCGCTGCTTCCGCCGGGTCCGTGGCACCCATGATTTCGCGGTTTCGCTGAATAACGTTTTCTCCTTCCAAAACCATGAGCACGACGGGGCCGGACACCATGAATTCTACAAGTTCCCGGAAAAAGGGACGATCTTTGTGCACATGGTAAAAGCCCTCCGCCTCGGGCGTGGTGAGCTTCTTCATCTTCATGGCCGCTATTCTGAAGCCGGCTTGCTCAAATACGCTTATGACGTCTCCGATGAGCTTCTTCGAGACCCCATCGGGTTTGATAATGGACAACGTTTGCTGCATACTTCCTCTCCTTCAACGGGAACGTTCGAACAATGAAGAACCAAAGACTTACTCGAGGCCGCGTTCCGCCTCCCGAACTTTCGTGAGAATCGATTGGCGAAAGACCGTCCGGC
>JARRRG010000091.1:0-6736 GCA_037380965.1 Deltaproteobacteria bacterium | reverse complement strand
CTGTTGCCTGGTATGCGACAAGCTCGCTGCGGACATTTTACCTCGAAAAAACTCGTGCGGACCTCAAGGCGCGGGCAATCCTCGTTGCAGCGATTGCCACGAACGACCTCTCGCCGGAAAAATGGAGTCGGTTGGACTCGCTTGCCAAGAAGCTGGGGTCGGGGACCTCGACGAGGATAACCGTCATGCTTGCGCCGGGGAAGGTGATCGCCGATTCCGCGTCGGACCCGAGCGCGATGACCGATCACTCGAACCGACCGGAGGTGCGGTCGGCCCTCCAGGGTAAGGTGGGGCACTCGACTCGGCACAGCTATACGCTGCAACGAAACATGATGTATGTTGCCGTGCCTCTCAAGCAGAACGGTCGCGTGGTGGGAGTAGTGAGGACGTCAACACCGGTTACGTTCCTGAGGCATACGCTCAGAGGCCATTACCTCGAGATACTCGGGGCCGTGTTCATCGTCGCGTTGATTGCAGCGGGTGTGAGCTTTCTCATTTCCCGGCGTCTGGCCGGCACGATCGAAGAGATGAAGCGGGGCGCGGAGCGGTTCGCGGCGGGTGACCTCCTGTATCGCATTGGAGGCGGACCCTCCGAGGAGATGAGCGGGCTCGCCGAAGCAATGAATCGCATGGCCGAGCAATTGCATGAAAGGCTGCTCACGATCACCCGACAGCGCAACGAGCTGGAGGCCATGCTCAGCGGCATGGTTGAGGCGGTCATCGTCTTTGACACGGACGAGCACATCATTCGCCTGAACCGGGCGGCTGAAAAGCTGTTTCACGTGAGCGCGGAGGAAATTCGAGGCCGCGCATTGCAGGAAGCCATCAGAAACAGCGACTTGCAACGGTTCGTCAAGAGGACCCTCGGGGGAGGAGGGCCTGAAGAGGGGGATCTCGCAATTCCGGGTCAGACCAGCCGTTTCCTCCAGGCCCACGGCTCTATCGTACGGAACGGACATGACCGCCTCATCGGGGCGGTCGTGGTTCTCAACGATGTGACGCGCCTGAAGACGCTCGAAACCATCCGCAAGGATTTCGTGGCCAATGTATCCCATGAGCTGCGGACGCCGGTTACCACGATCAAAGGGTTCCTCGAGACCCTCAGGGAAGGCGCGATCGACGACCCGGAGAATGCTGAGAGATTCATGAACATTGCCATCAAGCACACCGATCGTCTCAGCATGATTATCGAAGACCTCCTGAGCCTCTCGCGAATCGAAGAGGAATCGGAAAAGGGGAAGATTCTCCTCGAGCCGGGGGCGCGGCGCGACGTGATTAAGGCAGTGGAGCGGGAATGCCACGACGCGGCCGCGGACAAGAACATCACGCTCGAATCGCAATGTGACGATTCGGTTGTGGTCCGGATCAATCCCACTCTGTTTGAACAGGCCCTCGTGAACCTCGTTGATAATGCGCTGAAATACAGTGAGCCCGGAAAGACCGTGCAGCTCAACGCGTCGCGATCGAACGGAGACGTCGTTGTCGAGGTACGAGACCAGGGCTGCGGAATCGCGGAAGAGCACCTCCCCCGCATCTTCGAACGCTTCTACTGCGTTGACAAAGGCAGGAGTCGCGAGATTGGGGGAACCGGCCTGGGCCTCGCCATCGTCAAGCATATCGTCATAGCACACGGGGGCAAGATCTCGGTTGAAAGCACCCCGGGCAAGGGAACGACGTTCTTCATCCGCCTTCCCGAAGCGTGACGCGGGAAGCGAGACGCTCTGCTCGTTGATTCCTAACAATTTCCTCACAGAGGAGAAACAGTAAGTCTTATGCTAAGAGATACTCCGCGAGAGCGAGAGGACCTGATACCATTCTGTGACAATGTCCCGGCCTTCTGCCGGGTGATGGTCATCAGGGGAACAAACATGGGGAACGGACGGTGACACCTACATTTCGCACCAGGCTCGGCCGCAAGATTGAAAGGTTGAATAAACAAATCCTGGCCATAGGCGCGCAAGTCGAGGATCATCTGCGCCTGTCGGTAAAGGCTGTTGATTACGGGGACCCTCAGGTTGCCGCTCAAGTGATCGATGGGGATATTGAGATCGACCAGGCTGAGGTCGACCTCGAGGAAAAGTGCCTCGAAATCCTCGCACTCCATCAGCCGGTAGCCGACGATCTCCGGTACCTCGTGGCGGTCCTAAAAATCAACAACGATCTCGAGAGAATAGGGGACCTCGCGGTGAACATCGCGGAGACGGCTGTATTTCTGGGATCCCTGGACAGCACGGAACGCCCGTTCGACTTCGGCCCGATGGCCTTGAAGACTCAGGAGATGCTCAAGCAAAGTCTCGACGCATTCGTCAACGCGGATGTGAGACTCGCGTTTGATGTCTGCGCATCTGACGACGAAGTGGACTACATGAAGCACGTGATTCACGAAGAGTTCGAGAAGAAAATGCGGTCCTGGGAGGGGAACCTCGAAGCCCTCGTCCACTTATTCCTCGTCTCCCGGCATCTCGAGCGCATTGCCGACCATGCCACAAATATTGCCGAAGATGTCATCTATATGGTCACCGGTCAGATTCACCGGCACCGGGGGGGCGACTTCGCGCATCAGCGGCCATAAGCTCGTCAGGATCGCTGTCGTGAGCCGGCTCACGACCCCGCATGCTTCCATCAGTTGAATCCCACCTCGTTCCCGCCAAGCCGTACCACGGGCATGGCCCCACGTTTGCTCGACAGTGACCGTGCCTGCCCCAATACCCTGTATGTCCGAGGCGTAGCCATCCCGCGGGACGCGGGACTGGCAACCACCGACCTGGATTACCATCATAATCGCGAAGTAGCATGAGATCGGAAAAAAAGAGGTGTGGCACGGGACGCTGCCAGGCCTTCCCCGCGTCCTAACAGAAACCTAACACAATCCTGAACGTGGACTAATACAGGGGAACTACGGTGAAACTGACACGAAGATCGGCCAGAAATGCGCGAGGGAGGGCATACCGGCCGTTACGGGCCCAGGGTTCGGCATGAATGTTCCGCCCCCCGCGCTGATCATTGTCAGGAATCGCAAAAGACTCAACGATGTCACCAACCACCATTTTTGTCACGATAGTGTTGCTATCGGGATTCGCCTACTACCTGGGAGTCCACCGTGCCACTCACGTTGCCGGGGGGAAGGGGAGCGCCAGGATTCTCCATTCCCGACCCACCTATTATGGCTGGCTCGCGGTTCTCTGGTGTCTGATTCCTGCCCTGCTGGTTTTCGGGTTTTGGCTGGGGTTCGAGTCAAAGATCATTACTCAGCTTGTGGTGGCCGGTTTGCCCCCTGAGCTGAAGCATCTTCCCGCGGACAGGATGACGCTTGTCATCAACGACATCAAGAACATCGTAAGCGGCAACATCGCCTCATCGGACAATCCCGCGTTAAGAGCGGCCGCGGCTCACTACAAGAACCTCGTGGCGATAAGTCATGGTGTATTGGCCGTGGTGGTGCTCGTTACGATAGCCGGATCCGCGGGTGGGGTATTGTGGAGGATCAAGCCCAGGCTTCGAGCCCGCAATCAGGTGGAGCTGGTGATGAAAGGGCTGATGATCGTCTGCTCGACCATCGCCATCTTTACCACGTTGGGGATTGTTCTTTCCGTCTTGTTTGAATCGATTCGGTTTTTCGGGATGATTCCCATCACGCAATTCCTGTTCGGACTGGATTGGAGCCCCCAGATAGCGATTCGTGCGGATCAGGTGGGCGGTTCGGGAGCTTTTGGGGCTATTCCGGTATTTGCAGGCACGCTTTTGATATCCGCTATTGCGATGGCGGTGGCTGTTCCTATCGGTCTGATGTCTGCGATCTATCTTTCGGAATACGCGGGAAAGAAGCTGCGTGCCGCGGCAAAACCGCTCATGGAGATTCTGGCGGGGATTCCGACGGTCGTGTATGGCTTCTTCGCCGCGCTCGTCGTCGCGCCGTATGTTCGGGAGGCGGGCGCGATGGTCGGGCTTGACGTCGCGTCCGAAAGTGCGCTCGCAGCAGGGCTGGTAATGGGAATCATGATCATCCCCTTCGTGTCATCGCTCTCGGACGACGTGATCAACGCGGTTCCACAGGCCCTGAGAGACGGCGCGTTCGCGCTCGGAGCCACTCAATCGGAGACGGTCAAACAGGTCGTGTTGCCCGCGGCTCTGCCCGGCATCGTCGGGGGTGTCTTGCTGGCCGTTTCGCGGGCCATTGGTGAAACCATGATCGTTGTGATGGCCGCGGGGCTTGCGGCAAATCTGACCGCCAATCCACTGGAGGCAGTCACGACGGTCACCGTTCAGATTGTCACCCTGCTCATCGGCGATCAGGAGTTCGACGACCCGAAGACACTAGCCGCATTCGCGTTGGGGCTGATGTTGTTCATCGTGACCCTGATCCTGAATGTGATCGCGCTGTACGTCGTACGCAAATACCGGGAGCAATATGAGTAGCATGCTGAAACAGGAAGCGAGAGTCACGTCCGCACCCAAGGCACCCGACGCGCCCAGGCCGCGCACGCTCGACGTGGTCCATGCCGGAATCGGAAAGCGATATCGCGCGGAAAAACGGTTTCGTTTTTATGGATTAGCCGCCATCATTGCGAGCCTGTTATTCCTATCAATCGTGTTTGTCAGCATTGTGACGAACGGGTACAGCGCGTTTTACCAGACCTTCATCAAGCTCGACGTTTTTCTCGATCCGGCACTCGTCAACAAAGCGGATCTGGCCGAAGCGAACTTCAATGGATTGATCAAAAAATCCCTGCGTAACTCCTTCCCCGACGTAAAGGGACGCAGAGAGTTGCGTCGCCTCTACGCGCTGGTGAGTCCCGGCGCCAGGTTCAAGTTGAGAAATATGGTGTTCGAAGATCCTGAGCTTGTCGGGAAAACCATCAAGGTGTGGGTACCGGCAAACGACGATGTCGACATGCTCATGAAAGGCCATATTTCTCGGGATGTGCAACATGGGGGAAGGCTGACCGAGCATCAATTGGCCTGGATCGACACACTGAAACGGCAAGGAAGGATTGAGGAGCAGTTCAACACGACGTTTTTCAAGGCGGGAGATTCCCGGGAACCTGAACTGGCGGGAATTCGGGGAGCCCTGGTCGGATCGTTCCTCACCCTCGTGGTTACGCTTCTCCTCTCCTTTCCCATTGGAGTTGCGGCTGCAATCTACCTCGAGGAATTCGCGAAGAAGAACCGATTTACCGATTTGATCGAGGTCAACATCAATAACCTGGCTGCTGTCCCGTCCATCGTTTTCGGCTTGCTCGGTCTCGCGGTCTTTATCAACTTCTTCGGTCTGCCGCGATCCGCTCCAGTGGTAGGGGGACTCGTGCTGACGCTCATGACGCTCCCGACCATCATCATTGCCGGTCGGGCTTCACTCAAATCGGTCCCCCCTTCGATTCGGGAGGCCGCTTTGGGGGTAGGAGCGTCGAAAATGCAGATGGTCATGCACCATGTGCTCCCTCTCGCGTTGCCGGGAATACTGACCGGGACGATTATCGGGATGGCTCAAGCTCTGGGGGAAACCGCGCCCCTCCTCATGATCGGAATGGTCGCATTTATCGTAAATGTTCCTCAAGGGTTCACTGATCCCGCAACGGTGCTCCCTGTCCAGATTTACCTGTGGGCGGACAGTCCGGAGCGGGCGTTTGTGGAGAAAACCTCCGCAGCCATTATGGTGTTGCTTGCGTTTCTCATCGTGATGAATGCCGGCGCCATCATACTACGTAAACGCTTTGAACGCCGATGGTAAGGGGAGAGGAAGACATACCCGGACCATCGACACGGTCGGTTCCAGCGCTTGCTCCCCATACACCCGGGGCATGGGGGGCAATCGGCGAATGAGCCATTCGGAGTGGCCCATTGGCCTTACTCTCATTGAAAAACAGGAGGTCTACAGGATGATGAAGCGAGTGACTGTGCTGGTGGCTTTGCTCGTACTCGTGGCGTCAATTGGAATTGCGAACGCGCAGGCGAAAAGGGACTACATCAGCATCGTTGGTTCCTCGACAGTGTATCCCTTTGCAACCGTGGTAGCCGAGCAGTTTGGGAAAACCACCAAATTCAAGACTCCCAAGATCGAGTCTACCGGCTCGGGCGGCGGTCTTAAGCTGTTCTGTAGCGGCGTGGGCGTCCAACATCCGGATATCACCAATGCCTCACGCCGAATCAAGAAGTCCGAATGTAAGCTCTGCGCGAAAAATGGTGTGAAGGACATCGTCGAAGTCAAAATAGGTTACGATGGTATTGTCATGGCCAATTCCGTCAAGGCCAAGCCGATGAATCTGACCCGAAAGGACATCTTCCTGGCCCTGGCCAAGCAGATCCCCGATCCCAAGGGCGGTGAGAAGCTTATCCCTAATCCGAACAAGACGTGGAAAGATGTGAACCCCAAACTCCCCAATGTCAAGATCGAGGTCCTCGGTCCGCCTCCGACCTCGGGAACGCGCGACGCCTTTTCCGAGCTGGGAATGGAAGCTGGAGCAAAGAAGTTCCCCTGGATCAAGGCATTGAAAAAGAAAGATAAGAAGAAGTTCAAGGCGATAGCCCATACGCTCAGAGAAGATGGTGCATGGATCGACGCGGGCGAGAACGACAACCTGATCGTTCAGAAGCTGGAAGTGAACCCCAAGGCTGTTGGCGTCTTCGGATTCAGTTTCCTCGATCAGAACACGGACAAGATCCAGGGCGCGGCCGTTGACGGTGTGAAACCCAGCTTTGATGCGATCGCGTCAGGCAAGTACCCTCTTTCTCGTCCCCT
>JARRRG010000090.1:0-11075 GCA_037380965.1 Deltaproteobacteria bacterium | reverse complement strand
CGTCGGAGGCGCCAGGTTCAGAGGATACCGGCGAAGTTGAAGTCGAGATTCCCGAGGAGGAGATCGAACTAGCGCCCGAGCCGGAGGCCGAGTTTACTGAAGAGCCTCCCGAGGCCGTGATTCCTCCTGTGGCTGCTGAAGCCGCCGAACTTACCGAAGCGCAGCTTTTCCCACCATCATCGCCCGTGATGCCCGGTCCTGAGACGTTCAAAGAGGCGATTCCCACTCGGGAAGAGCTGGGGGTTCTTTTTTCATCCGCGGTGGGAACGCGGCTGAAAGAGTCTTTTCCCGAAAAAGTTGATTTTGCGGAGTCGTTGGACGCGGCTCTGAAGGACTATTTGCCGGCCAAAGAAGATTTCTCCGATATGGTCGGAAAGAGTCTCGAGTCTGTGCTGCCCACCAAAGAGGAAACGCTGGAAGCTGTCACTCGGCATATCACGGATTCTCTGCCGGACCGCGAAGCAATCCTGGCGAGACTGGACGAGCACGTAAAGGATGCTCTTGCCGATAGGGACGCGCTGCTCTCCAGGATAACTGACCTCGCAAGGGACGGCCTCCCCGACAGAGAAGCGATTCTCTCCAGGATCGACGAGCTCGTGAAAGATAACCTCGCTGACAGAGACGCTGTCCTGTCCAGGATAGCGGACCTCGCACGAGATGGTCTCCCGAACGAGGAAGCCTTCTTGTCCCGGGTGGACGGGCTTCTGAAAGACGGCCTGCCTGACAGGGAAGCTATTTTCTCCAGGATAGAGGAGGTCATGAAACATGGTCTTCCGAACGAGGAAGCGCTTCTGTCCAGGATGGAGGGAATTCTGAGAGATGGCCTCCCGTCTGAAGGGGTGATCTCGCAGGGATGGGAACAGACGATGAAGTCGCTCCTGCCATCTTCCGAAATCATTATGGGGAGCCTGGAACAGGTCCGTGAAGCCGTTCCGTCGAGGGATGACTTCCTGAGTAGACTCGACCACTCACTCCAAAGCGTGCCCTCCCCTGAAGAGGTACTTGCAACTATCGAACAACGTTTGGAAAGAGTGATACCGGCATCCGAAGAGATCCACTCCGTTATGAAGTCCACGCTCGAAAGCAGAATCGACTCCATCTTGGCGGACAGCGATATCAAGGGATCGATCAGGGACATTCTTCCCGGAACTGAGGAGATCGTCAGCGGCTTGCGGCAGGTACTCCCTGAACAGGAGCATTTTCAGGAAATATTGGCCCAGGGCATTGGTCGGGCGATCGAGAATTCCCTCCCGGAACGGGTTTGGCTCGAAAGCGTCTCCCGGGGCCTCTTTGACGAGCGTACCAAAGGCTTGCTTCCCGACAGAGAGGAAGTTGTCCGGATGCTTCGTGAAGAAATCCAGGCGAAGCTGCTGGACACGGTCGAAAAGATCGTAAAAGACCAAATCGAAAGAATAAGCGCGGAACTCAGCACCTAGGAAAACAGGAACCTTCTCCGTTTCGCGTCGAACCCCTCCGCGTACGGACCAGCCTTCCGCGGATCCGTGGCCGCGCCTCTTGACGCGGGTACAGCGGCTCGGCAGTACCGCTCTCCATTGGCCGCATACTCGGAATTGACGAAATAGTCTGTGGGGGAGCTTCCAGTTGGAAAGCGACGGGAATAATTCTGTGGTGCGACATCCGGTCACGCGGATGCGGCGGTGTCAGCACTCTCCTCTTTCAGGCAGTATGATACGCGGACTGTCAGCCAGGATGACGCCTCCACTCCGAAAACAGCGTGCCCCTCATGACTTGCGCATGCACCGGGGCCAACCTCGATTCTCTCTTGCCGTCTGCCGCACGACGGCACCGCCCGGGAGCCGGCACTCGTCGCGCTCTCGACCTCCCCACCTTTGAGCCTGCTCGCTGGGAATCACTGTCCATTCTCGGTCAGGCAAGAAAAAGGCGCTTACTTCTCGAGCGCTGCAAGAATCGGACAATTAGCACACGGCAGCGTCCTCGATGCGGCCGCGCTCACTTGGCTCTTAGCATTCCTTGGAGTTTTACGTGCCCTCCTGGAAATCTCCAGGCAGGTCTTCCTGGTCCAACGACCCTTGAGAGGCTTACACTCGATTATCTCATGGGCCTCCAACCAGGCTTGGGCGTCGGTATACACCATATTACTCTCCCTCGGTAACCCCCGAACGACCCTCTGACAGGTAGCAGCCCCCAGAAACTCCCGTTAACTGGAGTAGTAAAAAATAAAAAGATTTAGTCAATATTATAACGACCTAATCCCAGAAGTCAACAAATTTTGTAAATGACGCGCTTAAGCCGTTGCAGCCGGTGAACTCTGCAAGCACGTTCCAGAAGGGAATACGACGGAGTGCTGGTGCACGTTTGGAACGTGGACACCTGCCCGAAAACAGCGCACATGCCAGTGAGAGCGTCCTCGATCATCCCGGCCAATGGGCCGTTTCATGAAGCGAAGCCTTTCAAAGGGCATGTTGCAATGACGTTGTCCCGGGAAAGGAAAAGCTTCCGAAGCGTGTTTCAGTACGGGTCAATCCCTGTCCGAGCTCGCGAGGGAGCATTCCATGCAGGTCACTCTCCCCCACCGTTCGACTCAGCGAAGCTCTGCCAAAAGGAGAGAGCAACCCCGACCCGACGACGATCATGAGTCTCATTGGATCGCTGCACGTTGCGCATTAATTCAGGATGCCAACATCTTTCAGTAGTCGTTTCACCGCCTCGTACGCCGGGGCATCAGCCGGGAGCTCGAGCAATGGTTTTCCTTTGAGATCAAGATCCACCAGGTCCTCGTCGTAAGGGAGAAAGCCCTCGGGTGCGTACGGGAGCTTCTCAATCTCGGTGCGTATCTTCTCAGGCAGGTCATCCGGTGAACCGTTGACCCGGCTGATCACCAGATGCTTCTTGTGGATGCGCCCTCCGAGCTCGTCGATCAATTCAACAATCCGTCCGATGGTTCTCAGGCTGCGGGGCGCGGGATCCGATATGATGAAGAGATGGTCAACCTCTTCCTCCGTTCGACGGGAAAGGTGCTCCATCCCTGCCTCGTTGTCGATAATCACGTACGAGTAGTTCGCGGTCAGATGCGATATGATTTCACGGAGAATGTTGTTGGCCATACAATAACAACCGGGGCCTTCGGGTCGGCCCATTGCGAGCAGGTCCAGGTTCTTGGTCTCTTCCAGACTGGCTTGTATCTGATACTCCATGAAGCGGTCCTTGGTCATGCCGCCGGGAATGTCGTCTCCCATTTTCCGCGTATCCTCACGCACGCAGCCGACACTGCGAGGCTCTCTGATTCCGAGCACCTCATGGAGGTTGGAGTTGGAATCCGCGTCAATGGCCAAAAGAGGATGCTTTCCGCCTTCAGTGAGGGCCTTAATAATCAATGCGGCGAAGGAGGTCTTGCCCACTCCACCTTTTCCGGCAACCGCTATTGTCGTTCCCATATTCAGATCCTTTCAACCTTTCGTGTCACACGTCTCTTCTTCAGGGGGTATCGACACCTCTCTCCATAAGGTAGGCATGATGCTACGATTTGAAAACCAACGATCTCTTTTCGGAATGAAGAGGCTGGCCTCACAGGAATCACGGAATCTGTCGGAAGACTCTAGACGAGGCCTTCCTTTGCCTCGACATCGAGGTCGAAGAGCAGGCGGTAGACTCTTTCCGTCTGTTCCGGAGTCAAGCCGGCACAGCCGCATGCCGGGGTGAGGATCATCCGGTTCTTCAGCAATGTTGGGTCGATCCCGGCCTTTGCAAGAAGGTCGACTCCCTCTCTCACCCTGACGCGCACGTGGTCGACCGTCTCAACTTCGACTCTCTCCGTATTGGGAACCGCGCCCCACGCCAGCCAGCCTCCCCGCTCGAGGAATTCGGCAATTTTGTCCGAATAGATGGCTATTGTCTCCATGTAGTCAACCGCGTCGAAATTAATGATTCGGGTCGATGTCCGGGCGATGAGCCCCCAGTCGGTGTTGCCGCAGCAATGGACCCCCGGGAACCCTCCACCCTGGACAGCCAGAGAGATGACCTCGTCCAGGGATTCGGTTACGTCGCTCTCCGAGACTCCGAGAAAAGCTGATGAACCGTATGCGCTCAAACTTGGCTCATCAAAAAAGACAATCACGTTTTCCGCGAGAGGCTTGCATTGCTCGATAAGCCAGAGAGCCTTGAGTCCGGCGCTTTTTACCGCCACATCCCTGAAAATGGGATGGTAGAAAATCGGTTTCTTCTGCTCATCCGTCACTGTCAGGGCAAAGCTCAACGGGCCGCATAGAACTCCTCCAACTCCGGACCGGGATCGCCTGACGTGTCGAAGTAATAGTTCAGATTATCGAAATCCACTCGGAACCGGGGCAAGCCTTCCGTGAATTGTAGCCACATCTGCTCCCGAGGATCCGAACGCGGCAATTGCGGTGCATGGGGAGCCGTTGGCAGGCTGCCAAGAATCAGATTCACCGCGTCCGCCGCGTTGTCGTGCGGCATACTTCCCACCGCGGTGACAAGGGGAGAAGGCAAGTCGACCGTTTTTTCGGGCTGTGCCATGACAAACTTCCTGTCGGGGATTCCCAGTTATGCCGCAACCGGTTGTCACCCGGTTCGACGAAGCAAGGTGTGGCACGTCATCTTCCGATGCACGACGAACGTGTCTGGGGAAGCGCGAAACACCTCGGAAATCAACGGGAACTCCCGAATCCCCGAAACACTGGGGCTCCATTGAAATCCTCACCTCTTCGTACGCTCCGTACACCCGGGGAGTCTTGACCCCATTCCCGAACAGGGCGACGATGTCGCACAGACTCTTGGTCACACCGCGCCGCGCAGGACGAGGAAAAATCCCCCCGAACAATGAGCACTGCTTTAGGTCTAGTGTATCTCCCCCGTCGCTGTCAAGGCATGGACACTCTCGTGCGTAAAGCGATTCAACGACCGCGGTGCCGCGAATGTCAGCAGCACGTAGCAGGGCGGTTCGAGTGGGAGTCATTGACTGATGCCCGCGCCCGCGGTATGCTCACCTCGGTTTCCCGTGGAGGCCCGCATTGCGGTGTCAGACCGCAGCGCTCGTCCAGGGATGGGAACCTGCTGAGAATTGTTGGCACGAGGTAGGACGACTTTCCGTGAGTCGCTTCGATTTCGATAACCGTTCCGGATTTCCCTTCCCCCCGGCACCGGGTGCCGCACCACGAGAGTCTTCGAATCAACCTACGCCCCTGTGGATTCACCCCGGATCCTTCACCTATCGCCTGGACGAGCCTGAAAAGCCTCTGGAAACCGTCTGGAGCGCGCATCCTGACTGGGGATACCTCCGCAGACGGGACCTCTGGATTCAGACGGAACGCCCGGAGAAGGAAATGGTGAACGAGGGATACGTGGCGAGGAAACCGCTGACCGACGCCGAAGTCAGCACATGTCCGTACTGCGGGATGTACATCTGCTCTATTCCCGGCGCTCTCGTGAAAAAACACCTCACGGAGTGCGGCGGCAGAGGTGAGAACTGGCTCAAAATTGAGGAAGCAATCATTTCCGATCACCGCCTGAAAATGCAGGAAGCAAAGATCCTGGCCGAAAAAATGCGAGAGCAGGCCGAACTCGAAGCTATGGAACGCAGAGAACGGTTCGATGAAATGAGGGAGAGTGCGATTGCACGGCAACTGGCAAAGGATCGCAAGCGGAGGCTGAAGCAGGAAACCAAAGAGGAATGGAAAAACAGATAGATTCCGGACTCTGTCAGAGATTTCCTGCCGAGCTCCCGCCACCTTCCGGAAGGTGAGAGACCCCGAGTGAATTTCCCGGGAGTCCCTCCGAGCCACGACCAACGCAGCGATCCAGGCCCCTCGGCGAATCCGTTGTTCGCATACCGGTCGGGGCTGAAGCTCTTCACGCTGGGGAAACGAGACGTCTCGCTCCTTCAGGCCAAGTGGCTCGTTGCCCAAGCCGATTGCAAAAAAAGGGGGACGTTGGACGTCCCCATGGATTAGGAGGATTGGCTTTTGGAAGGGGGCGTTCGAGACCACCCCCGCTTTCCGGTCAAAGGCCCTGTCTAACCATACCCTTGTTAGCGGCCTTCGATTCGGATGCCTCTCGATCAGTCGCCTGGTTCCTGCTGCTCTCAACAATCAGGCGACCGGCTGTAGACTCCCAGACGTTCTTTGACTGCCATCGCGAGGTCGCGTTGCCAATCCGTTCGCGGCTCGCTGGCTCCTTTGAGCGCGGGAGGTTACGTTACGATTACCAGTGCAAGCCCAATGTGGGCGTGCCCGCAGTTATCGACTCATCGGCCAGAGTGTTGCGAGACGCTGACGCATACGGCGTGGTCAAGGTTCCGCGGATCAGGCGGAAGCGCGTTTCGCTCAGGGTCATTGGCTGGGCCGACGCGGTTCGGACGCGTGGCCTGACACTCTTGCTCGCTGCTGACGGAACGGCTGTATTCGAGGAGAATCTCCGACACTTTGTTATTCGTCGCGGTGGCGGACACGGTGGCGGACCGCATGAGGGAAAGCATGGACGAGGCGGGGCAATCCCGCATGGAGCGGGAAACGGCCGTGGAGGCGCCAGCAGTCCCCGCATGATCGCGGCGGGAATCCCGATGCATGCACCGCAAATACTGGTACACGTCCCAAGGATGCTTCCGCACAGCGTGAACGGTGAAGGCGGCAGGCATCTCGGGGCACAGAGCGGATAAGGAGTGGGGCCGCATGCTGGCGGGGGACAGACCGGATAAGGAGCGGGGCCGCATGCTGGCGGTGGACAAACCGGTGGACCACCGGCCGCCACGTCGGAACTCATGGTGCCGACGAGGCCCACGATGAGGCAAGAAACCAAGAGCGCGACTCTTATTACCATACCTTATCCTCCTTTTGTCAGATCCTTCAATTAAAGCTTGAGGGCGTAATCTCAAGCGAAGGAGACTGAATATTAGCCCCTTGTGGGGCTTCGTTGAAGAGGGGCTTTAACATGGCCTCAAAATGCTGTCAAGCAAAAATAATTAATGTCTGAGTGTTAGGAAGAAAGAGTGTACGACAACTGACCTGAGAAACTTATCTAACTACTTTAATTGGTTTTATTTGACAGCGAGACTTCGATGTCCGCGCGGACGAGCGCCCTCTTTATGCAGGAGAGGGATGGCGACGAGCGGAGATTTGTGCTAAATGGGGGAGACTCTGAGGAAGAGAGAGGATCGTAGTGTTTCATGGGTAAAATTCTCTGGTTGGCAGCCTTCCTGGTGATTGTCCTCCCCACCGAAGGACTCCCCGAGCCCGGAGCGGTGGACCTTTACAACCAGGGAGTGGAAGCACTGGAACATAATCAACTGGATCAGGCCATTGATCTTTTCACCCGAGCCATCGAGCTTGATCCTCTTGACCACCTCTCGTTAAACAACCGGGGTGTAGCCTTCAAGCGCAAAGGTATGTATGACAAGGCCATTGCAGACTACAACCGGTCGCTTGAGATCAAGCCCGGCTATACCTATGCTCTGGCCAATCGAGGGATCGCGCGTTACCGGAAAGGAGACCTGGACGGAGCCCTGCAGGACCTTACCCTCGCAGCCAAACGAAGAAGGCACGACAGCGTCATCATGACCAACCTGGGCGCGGTGTACAGGGAAAAGGGAGACCTGGAGGCTGCCATCAAGGTGCTGCGTAAGAGTGTATCGCTGAACAAGAAGAATGCCCGTGCTTATCAAGAACTGGGCAAGAGCTACGAAGATCGAAAGGACTACCAAAAAGCCCTCGATGCCTATACACAGGCTCTCGATCTCAACAAGGGAGCGGGTGACGTCCAGAAACTTGAACGAAAGATCGAGACGCTCGGGAAACTGCGCGCCGAGGAATTGCACCGAGAAGGATTGGCCAAATATCGGGAAGGTCATGAAAAGGCAGCGCTCGAACTGTGGACAAAGGCGCTCAAGTTTGACCCCCGCCTCCTCCAGGCACTGCGCGACCGAGGTCTCACCTATCATAAAGCAGGAAAATACGTCAAAGCAGTGGCCGATTTCACCGCGGCGCTGGAACTGAATCCGAAGGACGCGGAAATCTACCGGGTGAGGGCAGATACCTTCTACAAAATGGGGCAACCAGAGAGCGCGCTGGTCGATTACAACAAGGCGCTGGAACTGAATCCGAAGGACGCGGTGGGTTACAGTAACCGGGGGCTCGTATACCACGAGAAGAACGAATTGGACAAAGCCCTTGAGGATTACACCAGGGCGATCGAGCTGGACCCCAACAACCCGACATTTTTTGAAAACAGGGCATTGATCTACCTTGCGAGAGGACGCAATAAGCAGGCACTCGAGGATTACCGCCATGCCCTGAGAGATGCCACCGATGAAGAGCGCCGTTCGCGAATCCGCGAACGAATCTCCGCAATAGAAGAGACCTCAGCCGGGCCTCGGAAAGACTCGTCGCCGCCGGCTCCGCCACTTCGGAACACCCAACTCTCCGGGGGCGGCGACGACCAGGCAGCCTCTGCCGTCCAAAGGTCTGATTACTAGCGTATGACAAGCCCCTCATGATGCCGGCGCAATCTGCCGATGACCGGTTGCCCTGTGTAAGCCGATCCTCTTAATGAGCAGATGAGAAGTCCTCTCCTTCGAATCGCTCAACCATACCGATCACACGCAAGATGCTATCAATGATGGTTCTCGCACCGTTCCGTCGCGCGGAGAGAACGCGACAGGATGCCTTTCTTGGACTGGAACCCCTGCTTGAGGAAGAGGAGGGCACCGGGGCCTCCACCATTCGAGAGCGCGGGGCCGCCTCCCCTGAATTGCCTTCGGGGACTATTCGAGCGCTTCTCTCTGGATTCCGGCTATCTTTTTGATGCCCGATCGTGCGAGACGAATCAGGGCATTCAGCCGTGAGACCGAGAAAGGCTCACCCTCGGCAGTGGCCTGAACCTCGACAAGCCGGCCGCGTCCGGTGATGACTACGTTCATGTCCACCTCGGCTGCCGCGTCTTCATCGTACGCGAGGTCCAGGAGCAGTTGATCGCCAACAACGCCGACACTCACTGCCGCGACCGAATCGTGCAACGGTATCGCGGAAATGACGCCTCTGGACAGGAGCGTTCCAAATGCGTCGTGCAACGCTACCCACGCTGCTGTCACCGACGCAACGCGTGTTCCTCCATCGGCCTGGATCACGTCGCAATCCAAGGTAACCATTCGTTTCCCGAAGCCGCTCAAATCGGTTACGCAGCGGAGGGATCGCCCGATGATGCGCTGGATCTCCATGGTGCGCCCACCTAGCCTACCCCCCCGTTCCCTTGGTGAGCGGCTATTCGTCGCCCGGGGAAGCATCGCATACTCCGCGGTCACCCAACCGGTCTCTCCTCCGTTGAGCCATGGGGGGACTCTCTCTTCTATGCTGGCCGCGCATATGACCCTGGTATGGCCTGCTTCGATCAGAGCCGACCCCTCCGCATATGCCAACACCCCTCGGGTGATTTTCCATGATCTGAGCTCGTCGGTTCTACGACCGTCCTTTCTGGCCATTTGATTGCTCCTGTCCGTCAGCCGCGTGGGAAGTTTTCACCAGCTTATCCCCTCCTGACAATCGACTGTCAAGGGGCGAGCGCAATCATGTTCCTGCTCCTGAGAAAGATGAAGGACGTTGCAGTCGGGCCGTGTGTCCGGAATCCGAGCCGGGACAATGCCTGCGGCCGCGCTCAATCGCCTGTTCATTCAACGGGGGCCCGGTCTCCTGCGCCGAACCGAAAGAACCTTACTTTAAGGTTTACAAGGAACACTTTGATTTTCATTGACAAATGCTCGGTAGCGTAATAAAAGGAACGTGAGAACAACCCGTTTTCACGGGTAAAACATGTACCTGGCGGAATCAGTCGGAGAAGTGTCACGTGATTGCATCTGCTGGCCGCGGGATGAGGCCCCCCCATCCGCTTCTCCGGATGGTTACTGAATGAGCTTTTACTTCGATGTATTCTCCGGCAGAATCCCAGAAGACTTGGGCTTGGGTGGCTTGTGCGTCGGCTGCGGGAAACGTACTGACCTCGGACAGAGGTACCGGGTGAGTGACACGAGACCAAAACTGATCATGCCCCCCCAGAATACCCGAGGCGCCTCTGCATCCCCTGAGCCGGTGCAACGGCCCGATAGCCAAGCATTGGCAGGGTCTGGGCACAACGCGACCTCCGCCCTCATGGAGGCAATGCATGTCTTGATTTGTCTTGTCGATCTGGGCGAATATAAAGAGACGGACGGGCCGAGGAACCCCTCTTATTTCACTGTGCTATCGTTCGGAGCCAGGGTGTCGCGCACGTCCGGAGAGGAGGAATCTCCAAGGACCTCACGCGTGCGGCCGTATCATGGCATGACAGATAATCCGCGGGCCGGGGAGACGCTTCGTGTACGAACGACACGCGGTAGCCGAGGAACGGCGCGCTTGTCCCCAGACGGGTTTTCCGCGAGCCGTTAGCCGAGAGGCGAATAAATGGAATTCTTCGAACGCTACAATTTGATTGATCTGTTCATCATCGGCACGCTTTTAATAACGCTGACTCTTGGGATTTGGAAAGGGTTCGTCAGGTCCCTAACCGGCCTGGCAAGCCTCGTGCTCGGAGTGGTTTTGGCCATGAAGTATTATCCCGCGGTCGAACCGTACCTGGGCAAGATCTCTTCTCTGGACCCGCACATATCGATGATCCTCTCGATGATCATTATCTTTATTGCGGTGCAGATTGTCTTTATTGCAATACGTCGTTTGCTGGATGCCCTGCTCGATCTGACCAGGTTGAGCTGGCTCGACCGGGTTTTTGGGGCAGCCATGGGGTTGGTCGCCGGCTTCCTGGTGGTGGCGGCTACCGTGGAGGTGATGCTCTTGGGGATACCGGAATGGCCCTTGTTGAAAGAGTCGAGGCTGGCCCGTCCCGTGGATCAGCTTGCTCGAGAAGCCTTGCAATATGTCCCCAAGAGTGCAAGAGATCAAGTGCAGGCATTGATCAGCAAGTGGAAGGGGACGCAACAAAGCGTGTCCTCGCATTCTCCCAGGCAGGTCACTGCGCCGAAGGGTCCGCCGATCGTTCCCACGAAGACTTCCCCGATTATGCCCCGGGAAGATCCCAAGTGAGATGTAACGGCCCCAGAG
>JARRRG010000089.1:0-6850 GCA_037380965.1 Deltaproteobacteria bacterium | reverse complement strand
GTTCGGTATCGACAGCGTTACCCGAGCTACACCGAAGAAACAAATCCGACAGATGCTTGAAAGAAAATAAGCCGGTCCGGTTCGAGCGCACGCGGTGGACGACCGCATGCCATGCGGCAGTGGGCCGCGTTCTTGCGCGCGCATCATAGACTGGGGGGAGCGGCTGCTTGGGAGGTTGGTGTCTCTCCCGCGCACCCGCGTGAGATGGAGTCGGTCCTACCGGTGGGGACCGGAATCTGCGACAGCCGCGGCAACGCGCGGCCGCGTGCGCGTCGAGGTGAAAGCCTGTTCCAAATCCGCCAGCCGATTGATGCCATCCTCGATTCGCCGAACAGTCTCTTCCCGTGCCTCTCGCGCCCGGTCTTCGGCCGACTTGACGCTCTCATCAAGGTATCGGATCGCGGACGCCGCGAGCCTGCGCGAGTCTTTCCTCATTTTCTTCAGTCGCATGGAGGCAAGGTACCAGATCAGGAGAACCTCGCAGATGAGCAGCACGGCAAGGCCGGTCAGACCTTCGCTGCTGAAAAGGGAGGAGAGAAGGGCAAGAATCAGGTTGAGGCCACCGCTGACAGAGGGTTGGTCGACCCAGGCCTCGAGACGCGCGTGGCCGATCAGCTTCACCAGAAGCACGGGCACCGGCAGGAAGAGGACGAGTTTCTGGACGAAGCGCGTCAAGCGTGACCGCAGCCCCGCCATCGATTTTCTCCGGAGGTGCAGGCTCTCCGTGAAGACCGCGGAAGCGCGGCGAAGTGCGCTTTCCACCACCTGCTCGGCATCGTTTCCCATCCGTCCTCTGCCTTGATCCGGTAAGCGGAGCATCAACTCGGAGTCCATCTGCGCGCCGTATTTCTCCAGCTCTCCCAACCTCTCTTTACTGATGATTTCAACCGTTGCCTGCAGGACGTGGTCAAGTTGAGTCTCCGCGGCTCGAGGAACGACGTACCGCTGCCACCTCAGCGCCTTCATTGCGAGTCTCACCGATCCAATGGAAGCATCCTTGCTCATGAGTTGATCGAAGATAATGGACGCGAGGCGGTCTTGTTGTTCGAGCAGTCTCAGGGAAGGCGGTCCTTCACGTTGCCCGGTGTCTCCCTGGATTTCACGAATCGAGGTCACAAGTCTCGCTTTGTCGTCCGGGCGAACGTTCCGGTGAAGATCATCGAGGAGCGCGCGGGTTTCCTCGGCCAGGTTCTGCGTCTTGAGCGACGCGATCTCTTTGGCATCCCGTCGGACCATCAGGAACTCTCTGAATCGGGTGAATTCCTTCTGCAGCACCGGATCCTCGTCTCCTCCCCGGCACTCATGGGCCGCGGACACCATGAAGACCCGGGGCTCTTCCACGGCCCCCTCATGCTTGAGACGAAAGGTGAAGTCACCGAGCACGTCTTTGAACTTTGCATGTGGGTCGCCCCGGTCGTCTTTCGCAAGCTCGTCGGCCTTGTTGAGCACAAACGTGAAGTTGTCCCGGTTGATGATCGTCGACCTCACGAGCCGGTAAAAAACCTCGTCCGCGTACTTCTCCGGGCTCACCACCCACAGCACGCAGTCCAGCCGAGGGAGGATCTCATCGACAACACGACGATGGTCTCCTCTGAAGCTGTCGAAATCCGGAAGGTCGAGGAGAATGAGATCCTTCACCACCTCACTCTGGTGCAGCGCGTCCGGATCTCGTACGAGGTGTGCAATTTCCTCCAAGCCCCGGGGGGTTTCCTCGTGTCGATAGACCACCCCCTTGTCCGTGAAGGGCCGCCTGTCCGACGCGGGCGAAATCTCCTCGCGGGCCAGCGCGTTGATCAGGGTCGATTTGCCCACCCCTGTTCCGCCGAGAATTCCTACGTACAGGACTTCCCCAGGGTGGCGGGCCTTCTCGAGGAGAGTCCGGGCCCGTTCGACGAATTCTTGCCGGTCGGAGGAATTCATCAGAAAGGGACCGTCTTCACCCAGGAAAGCTGCGGTCTCTTCGAGGATACGGGCAATTGATGAGCGATTCACGGTTGGTCCCCGACGTTCCAAAGAGTGCGGCCATTCTACTGGTTCCGGGTGCGAGGGACAAGACCGGCTTTGAGGAGGAGACGCCAAACATCAACTCCCGAGCCTCCGGCAACAGGAGAGAGCGTCATGAGCGCGAATTTCCCGAAATGCGCGCAGGTAGCAACCGCGTCCCAACGAGGCGGGGTCCGGCACGAAATGGCGGGCAGAGAGAGGGTCGCGCGGGAACGAGACGATCAAACCTACCTCTTGGCCAAAGAGGCGCCCCGGACCAGCTCTGCAAAACTCGGTGACGATTGTACCGGCCAGCCGGCGTCAAGGTTCTGCGCAGACCTCACGGTCCCGGACATCAATATCCAATGGGCGAAGCCATGGAATCCAGATGGGAATTGGCTTCAGGGAGAGAAAGGGCGCGGGAAATTCTATTGCCTTGCACGAGCCGGGCAAACAGATTGAGGCCTTGCCGAAACTGAGCCACGGCAGGATATTGAACTCGGTCTTCAAGAGGGTCGGCCAGATGGGCACATCGAACGGCAAAGAGATGGAACCCACCGACTCAGGAGGGATGGGGCGCTCCGGGACGCACGGCCGAGCAATAGGAGCGCCGGCATGGCTCAACGTGGGAAACCCGACCAGAACCACGGCCACAGCCAGTAGAAGTACCAACAGTGATGCTCTCATATCCATTCCTCAAATGTGCGTCGAGCGCACTGACTCGCATGAGACCCGAAGGTGACCCGAGATTACCACCTCGAGAGGGGACCGGTCAAGTCCCGCAGGGACCTTTGACCCTCAGGAGCTGTATGCCCATGTTCCCTCACCGCGGTCTTCGGCAATTCCGACCGATGACAACGATTGTCGCTGTTGCGTGACCCTCCGCCATCGAGAGGATTTTGTCGCTTAATCACCCGCCTTCTGTCCCGACGCGATCTCCTGTTCAACACTTGCGACCCGTCTTCGGACGTCAACAATGCTGTCGGGATTCAGTGAGAGGCTGTCAATGCCTTCACGCACGAGGAATTCCGCGAAGTCGGGGTAATCGCTTGGGGCTTGCCCGCAGATGCCTACCTTCCTCCCTTTTTCTTTCGCTGTTTTGAGCAGCATGCGGATCATTCGCTTCACGGACTCGTTCTGCTCGTCAAAGGATTCCACAAGGATTCCGGAGTCCCGGTCTATTCCGAGCGTGAGCTGTGTCAAATCATTGCTCCCAATGGAGAAGCCGTCGAACCTGTCGGCAAAATGATCCGCGAGGATCACGTTGGAGGGAATCTCGGCCATGACATAGATCTCCAGCCCTTCCTCTCCTCGTACCAGCCCATGCTCCGCCATGACCTGGAGAACCCGGTCCGCTTCTTCGATCGTGCGGCAAAAGGGCACCATGAGCTTAACGTTGGTGAGGCCTATTTCTTCTCTTACCCGCTTCATTGCCTTACATTCCAGGGCAAAGCCCTCGCGGTACCGATCGTCGCAGTACCGTGACGCGCCTCGAAACCCCAGCATCGGATTCTCTTCTTTGGGCTCGAACTGGTCGCCGCCGATGAGATTGGCGTACTCGTTCGACTTGAAATCGCTCATCCTGACGATGACCGGGTTTGGATAAAACGCGGAGGCAATCATGGCCACTCCCTCGGCCAGCTTGTCCACAAAGAAATGGCAGCGATCGCTATAGCCTCTGGTCAGTTTGTCTATCTGGGCTTTTGCCTTTCGATCCTGGAGCTGATCGTATTTGACGAGGGCCATGGGATGGGCCCGGACCACGTCATTGATAATGAATTCAATACGGGCCAGCCCGACCCCGTCATTGGGCAATTCCCACCAGCGATACGCGGCGTCCGGGGAAGCGATGTTCATCATGATCTTGGTGGTCGTTTGCGGGAGATCTGAATAGGAGACTTCCTCCACTTCGAATTCCTGCTTTCCCTCATACACGTTTCCGATGTCCCCTTCCGCGCAGGAGAGGGTGACTTCTTGATCGTCCTCCAGAACCTCCGTCGCGGTGGATGTCCCGACCACGGCCGGAATACCCAGCTCCCTGCTGACTATGGCCGCATGGCAAGTGCGACCGCCGTGATCGGTGACGATCCCGACCGCCTTCTTCATGCTCGGTACCCAATCAGGGTCCGTCATTTCGGTGACGAGTATGGAGCCTTCCTTGAAAAGACCGATCTCAGAGGGGCTGCGGATCTTACAGACCTCTGCCGCCACGATGCTTTGTCCCACGCTTCGACCCGTCACCACGATGTTGCCTTGACCGACGAGCCGATAGGTCTTGAGGCTTCCTCTCTTCCTCCTGGATTGAACCGTTTCCGGACGAGCCTGGACAATGTAAAGCTCACCACTTTCCCCGTCTTTCGCCCACTCGATGTCCATCGGGTTCTTGAAGTGTTGCTCGATGAGCACGGTCCAACGGGTGAGATGCAGTATTTCACTGTCAGTAAGAACCGGCGTGTTCCTTTCCTCCGCGCTTGTGGGAATGGTTCGCGTGTGGCCTTTCTCCCCGGTGGCGAACACCATTTTGTTCTCCTTTTCCCCAAGCTTCTTGCGAAGAATCGGACGGTAGCGGTGATCGTTCAACGGGGGTTTGAACACATAGTATTCATCGGGGTTCACGGTACCCTGGACGATGTTCTCACCAAGTCCCCACGTGGCGGTGATCATGACGACCTGATCGAAGCCGGTTTCCGTGTCAAGGGAGAAGATGACCCCGGACCCTGCCAGATCCGACCTCACCATCTTCTGGACGCCGACGGAGAGCGCTACCTTGGCATGGTCAAAGTTGCGCTCCTCCCGGTAAGCGATCGATCTGTCGGTGAAGAGGCTGGCAAAACAATCCAGGCATGCATTGAGCAGGTCATGAGCATTCGTCACGTTGAGATAGGTTTCCTGTTGTCCTGCGAAGCTGGCGGTGGGAAGGTCTTCCGCGGTGGCGCTGCTGCGGACGGCTACCGACAGGTGTTCCCGTCCATGACGGCGGCCGAGCTCCTGGTACGCCTCAAAGATGCGCATGGTCAATTCGTCCGGAAGCGCGGACGCCTTGAACCTTAAACGAATATTCCGGCCGGTCTCGATGAGATCCTGCCGGCCGCGATGGTACCGATCCAACTCAGCGAAAACGAATTCTTCGAGCCCCTGCTTTTCCAGCAACATGCGATACGCATCGGTGGTCAGTGCGAACCCGGACGGGACTTTGACCTTGGCCGCGGCGAGATGACTTATCATTTCGCCGAGACTTGCGTTCTTCCCTCCTACGACCGGGAGGTCCTCCTTACCGATCTCGTCAAACCACCGGATATAACGATCTCTCTTTGACATGGCCTCCCCCTCTTCATCGAAGCCTCGCAGAGGTCGTTCACGTAGATTGACAGCCTCGGGCTTCTTTCCGGCCCGAACCCGCCACCCACCGAAAGGTCGGGACGCGATATCCGGAACGGGCGAATGGTTTCGCCCCTACCTCACCGAGTCTTGAAGACGACGGCCGGCTCTCGTCAAGATGAAAATCGTCACAGGAACTCTACGGGGGCTGTGCAGCCCCGGGAATTTCACTTCTCCTCAGTGTGTCAAAGACTTTTTGACCACGTTCGCCCACCTGAGTTGTCGAACTCATCCTCTGTCAGTTTCGCATGCGCCGCGGCCAGCCGTGCCATGGGTACCCGCGGTCCGGAGCAGGAGACGTAGTCGAGGCCGAGTTGGTGGCAAAAGCGGATCGACGCAGGATGTCCCCCATGTTCGCCGCAGATACCGATCTTCAGGACGGGCCGTGCCTCCCGACCCCCTTGGACGCCAATTTTCATAAGTCGACCGACGCCATTGACGTCGAGTGCTTCAAAGGGGTTTTCCACGATGATTCCCTTCTCGTGATAGTACGGCAAGAACTTGTTCTCCGCATCTTCTCTGCTGAACGAGAAGACGGCCTGAGTCAGGTCATTGGTGCCGAACGAGAAGAATTGTGCAACCTGGGCCAGTTCCTCCGCGGTCAGGCAAGCTCGAACAACTTCAACCATCGTTCCGAAATGGAAATCCAGTTTCACGGAATAGGCGGCTTGCACGTCCTGGCTGAGCTGGTCCACGTAGTTCTTCACCCACGCCAGCTCGCTGGCGGTGGCTACCTGAGGAACCATGATTTCGGGATGGACCTCGACTCCCTCTTTCATGCATTCGGCCGCGGCTTCGAGAATCGCCCGTATCTGCATCATGTAGATTTCAGGATAGGTGATTCCCAGGCGGACACCGCGATGTCCGAGCATGGGGTTGACTTCACGCAGGCTTCGTGCCCGCTGAAGCATCATTTGCTTCTTTTTGATCACATCCTGGATGGCTGCGGGGTCAAGGTCGTCCACCTGGAGTGGAAGCTGCTCCAATCCTGCGGCATAGGCCGCGTGAATCCCCGGATCGACCAGCCGTACCGCGTTGAGCATGGTCCATACGCCTTCCACCGATCCGCGTAACCGCTTGAGATCGCGCAACTGGGTAAGGAGCTCGTCTTCCGCGGGAAGGAATTCGTGAATGGGTGGATCGAGCAGACGAATCGTTACCGGGTAGGGAGACATGGCCCGAAATATGCCGACGAAGTCCGAGCGCTGTATGGGGAGCAATTCATTCAACGCGTCTTCGCGGTCGTGGGTGTTTTCCGCGATGATCATGTCGATCACCTTGGGGAGTCGATCGGACGCGTTGAACATGCGCTCGGTTCTGCACAGTCCAATTCCCGTAGCTCCGTACCGTCGAGCCCTGTCCGCGTCCTCCGGAGTGTCCGCATTGGCCCTGACCCCGAGCTGCGCGGTTTCATCGGCCCATCTGAGAATGGTGTCCAGATCCGTGCTCCATTCCGGTTCCACCGTCGGAATCTCTCCGAGATAGACGT
>JARRRG010000088.1:0-6856 GCA_037380965.1 Deltaproteobacteria bacterium | reverse complement strand
CTTGGCTTCGTATTCTGCCAGCACCAGGTGCATGCGTGAGCAGGTCTTGAGCTTGGGATCGAGGCACTGGGTAGGCGTGTGGCGCGTGGAAGGCACGACCAGCCAGTAGGAAAGAGTATTGGACGTTCTATCTGATCAGCCTGCTCATTTTAGCCGTGCTCGGTGTCCTCGACCAACACGTGATTGGTGCGAAGGGTGCCCTCAGCGTTATCTTCTTTCTCATCATAATCTTGCCTCTCATCGCTGTGACCGTTCGCAGGCTGCATGACACGAACCGAAGTGGATGGTGGTACTTTATCGCCTTTATTCCGGTAATCGGTACCATCATCCTCATTGTCTTCCTGTTGTTAAGCAGCCAGCCTGGAGAGAACCGGTACGGCCCGCATCCCTATGCCAAAGACATGGGGGTCTCAGTCGCAGCAGAGGAAAGTGTTTCGCCATAAACAATCGAGGCGAAGAGCGAAGGGGTCACCCCTCCGCCTTTAGTCAAACAGCGGTTGAATATGATTTGTCAGCTTTTCGCTCCCAGAGGCGGTGATTCTGAAGGTATCCTCAACGCGTAGTCCGCCTGTATCCCGCTGGTATGCGGTTGTCTGCAGGAGTGCGACCACCATGTTCTCTGCGAGCCTGGTCTCGCTGTTCTTCATGATCATCGGATGGAATTCCGACTGTCTCAGGCCCACACCGTAGCCGATATCATCCGGAAGGGAGCTTCCCATGTTGTGAGCTTTCATCACCTGGTATGCCCGGTCAAAGACCTCTCCTGCCATCGCGCCGTCTCGAAGGCTTGCCGCCGCGGCCTGCTGGGCCTGGTAAATGATTCGAAGCCGCTCTCTCTGAGCTTCGGTGGGCTCGCCAACAAATGTCGTTCTGCACAGGTCCGATGCATACCCTTGCCACGTGGCTCCAAGGTCGATCACCACGGGCTCGCCCGGCTGCACTTTCCGGTGGGACGCGTACGGATGGGCAAGCAGCGTTCTCTCGCCGGACGCGACAAAGGTGCCGAACGCGGGCCGCTCGGAGCCCAACGTGCGCATGACGTACTCGGCTTCTGCCGCGATCTCGATCTCCGTGGCGCCGGGTCGGACCGCCCCCAGTGCCGCATTCATAGCCTCATCGGCAATCGATGCCGACTTCCGGATTCGCTCGATTTCTTCGGGGCTCTTGATTGCTCGAAGACGATCGACGAGCGGTGTCACGTTGACAAACTCCGCTTCGGGAAATGCACCTGCCAGGAGCTCGTAATCTTTGAGGACAATGACGTCCTTTTCCACCCCTATTCGACGTGGCCGGCCGTTGCGCTTCTCCGCGAGTTTGATCATCCGCTTCACAAGGCTGTCCTCAGGGAACAGGTAGCTCGCGACCTTGGGTAAGGTGCAGTGTGCCGCGGCTTCAGGTGCGTCCAGCCAAAGAGTGCAGAAAATCGGCTCATTGTCAGAGAATGCCACTATCCCGGAACAGACAGACGCATAGCCGGCAAAGTAGAATACGTTGTGCGGCTTGACGAGAAACGCTATCTCGATCGCCGCGTCAGAGAGTCTCTCGCTGAATGCTTTCATCCGATCGTGCACGACTGGCGCCCCCCTGGTATCCGACCCGGACCTCACGCTGACATCTGCACCGATTCGATGCCCCTGTGCAATGCGTTGAGATTGAGGTCAACTTTTGAACCGGGAAATGTGGTTTCGATTTCCCGCTCGACTTCCTCGACGGTGAGCGGCATCCTGTTGATCCCGAGAAGTCCTCCGAACAGGATTATGTTACTGACAATCGGGGCCCCGAGACGCTCGGCCGCTTCGCTCGCGTTGAGGAACCAGGCAGTTTCGGACAATCCTGAAATAATCTCCTTGAGCTCCTCGATGTCCGGATAACGAGCTCGGCCGGCCCGCACTCCCACGGGATGAACCGGCTCGGTATTGCTCACGGTCAGGACGTGCTCATTGCCGTACAGGGAAAGGATTCTCAATGTCTCGAGCGGTTCCAGGCTGAGCACAACATGCGCCCGCCCCTGAGGAATCAGCGGCCCGTATGTCCTCTTCGTCGAAATGCGCATGCTGCTGTGCACCGCGCCACCGCGCTGCGCTGCTCCGAACGTTTCCCCAATCGCGAGGTAGTATCCCTTGCGGGAGAGAATCCTCCCGATCATCCGAGATATCAAGATGTTCCCCTGCCCCCCGGTTCCACACACAACCAGGTTGAGCGGGTCAGCATTCAATGTCATAGCGTACGCTCCTCCGTGACCTCAATCGCGTTTGCCGGACATATACTGATGCACGCGCCGCATCCGGGACAGTTGGCTTCCTTGATGAGAGCCTTGCCGGTCTCGGGCTCCTCGACGAACGCGGGGCACCTGAACGCCCGGTAACAGACCGCGCATTTTGATCCGAGGCATTTTTCCTCGTTGACCCGCACTGTCATGGGCTTGACCTTTTAGCGTTTCATCCGGAGCAAATCGCAGGCCCGCTTCATGGTCAATACACGGACACCCTCTTCCCTCTTGATCAGATCACGCATTGTCCGAATAGCCGCCTTGATGTCAAAGGGGTCGATCGTTTCCACGGGAACATCGAGGGCCGCGCAGAGTTTCTCGATGTCGACGCGTTTGGCGGGGTCTCCCATCGCGTTGTACCCGACGCCGGGATGCGCTTGAAAGCCGGTCATGGCAGTCGCTTCGTTGTCCAGCACGATGTGGACCAGATTGGAGTTGTTGTAAACGGCATTGATAAGGGCCGGAATCGCGGAATGGAAGAAGGTGGAATCCCCGCAGATCGACACGATCGGCTGCTGATGACCGAATCTCCCCAGTTGACCGAGACCCGCGGCCAATCCAAGGCTTGACCCCATAGCGTGGAGGAGATTCATCTGGCACTTGCCTTCCGGGAACACATCCAGGGTGTAGCATCCGATGTCTCCCGTGACGTACGCGTCGATCTTGGCTCCTTTAATGGCCTTGTTCAGAGACCAGAAGCTTGCTCGATGGGGACAACCTGCACACCATGTCAATCCCCGGCTGATCAGGAGCTTGTCGACCGCCTCTTCCACCCGTTTCCCATACGATGCGGATCTCGACTTGAACTCGATGCCCAGTATTTCCGAGAGAGCCGCAAGGACCCGATCGGGGTTGATCTCTCCGAAGTCCGGGATATGCCCGGATTGCCTGCCCCATACGTTCTGCCCGCTCTCATCACCGTCAAAAAGGGTCTCCTTCACGTGGCTCTCCACGAATGGATCCACCTCTTCGACAACGAGCACCTCGCGCACTCCTTTGAGATGCTCCTGCACGAACTGCTTTGGGAAAGGCCACAGTGTCGTCAACTTGAGGAGTCCGACCGATTCCTCCAAACCGAGGAGCTCTATCGCTTCGAGAGCACATTGCACGCCGCTCCCGCTTGCGACGATCACGAGGCGCGGCTTCTCAGGGCCGTGGTATTCATTGAACGGCCATTGTTCGAATTCCTCCCTGATCCGATCGAGTCTCCTGAGTGTGAGATCGTGTTTCGGTTTGGCCAGGTACGGCGTGATGCACGCATCGGTTTCAGAATGGGCCCTGCGGTCGCTCTTCTCGATTTCCGCAAGCTCGACAAGGCTGCTGCCGTGGGAAAGCCTCGTGTAGCTTCTCAACATGACGGAACACTTGTGGCGTTCCGAGAGATCGAACGCGGACCGGACCATCTCTCGAGCTTCCGACACGCTGCTCGGCTCCAGCAGCGGCGTGTACGCGAACTTGGCGATCCATCGAGAATCGGTCTCATCTCCGCTGGAATGGGCGTCCGGATCGTCACAGACGGCCACCACCAGCGCCCCTCCGAGATCGCCGAGCCCGGTCAGACTCAGGTGAGTGAGAAAATCGAGGGCTACGCTCAAACCTGCGTTCTTCATGGCAGCCATGGAACGAAGGCCGGAAAAGGCAGCGGCCGCGGCTCCTTCGGTTGCGACTTTTTCATTAGTTGACCATTCGACATACAAATTGAGGTCCCTGGCTCGCTCAGCGAGCCGCTCGATAATCTCGGAGGACGGCGTGCCCGGGTAACCCGCTGCAAAACTCACCCCCGCCTCGAGGGCACCCTGGACGATTGCCTCGTTACCAAGCAAAAACTTGAACGATTCGTCTGTTTGCTTTACTGCATTGGTTGGCATTGACTGTCTCCACCATTTGGCTAACATTTTGGATCCACGCGGTATCGAGCGCTCAGTCTCGTCACGCGAGCATCACCTTGGAAAGGCGACTCCCGTCCGGCAAGTCACACCCGCGGAATATCCGGGTGTCACTTGTTTGCCGTGATGTCCGGGATACGGGTCTCTCCTCATTCGTGGTCACCGCCCACAGTTGGGCATCTGGTCGGCTCTCCGGCTCAAGGCACTCCTCAGCTCTTAAGACCGCATGCCCGAATGGGACGGGAATGGGAAACCTCTCCAGGTTCGGTGCGTGCGTACACAGTGGTCCGGACCGCTCCCCGCAAGCCATGTCGCTCTTGCTTTCGACGACCGAGACGTGAAAGCACGTGAGGACACCGGTTCACGAGGTGCGAACTGCAAGTCGGCTTACGCAAGTGGCGAGCAATGCGGCTTCCCGGCCGGCATGAGGGAGGCCGCATTGCACTCTTTTTCGCCGATTACTTCACGATAAAGGGCTGGCTGACACTGTTAATGCCTCGAGCCCCAAGGTACGGGGTGGTCCAGCGGCCGAGATCCTCGATAATCTTGGCCTCGTACCCGTTCCCCGCTTTGACAATCTTGCCGATGTACATCGGTTGAACCATTTCGTGGTTAGCATCAAGCTCAACCTTGCCTCGCGGGCTGTCCAGTTTCATTCCGTCCAGCGCTTTCACAATTTTGTCCGCGTTCGTGTCGCCGTCTGTTGCTTTCAGGGCCTTCACAATCATCTGACCGGCATCGTACCCATGCACAGAGCTCATGGAAACCGCGACCGATGCGCTGTTCTTTGTGAACTTATTGTAGGCCTTGACAAACTCCTTGTTCGTCGGGTTGTCCAGCGTGATGGCCCAATTGAAGCAGCAGTACCATCCCTCCGCTGTCTGCTTCTGAGCGACGAGGAGGTTACGCTCGAAGAACCATCCGGTGGTCGACATCTTCATTTTCTTCTTCAGTCCGAATTCAGCCGCCTGTCGGCAGAAGTTCACCGCGTCATTACCGGCGAACCACCCGAAGTACACCTTCGCACCGGAATTGGCGATCTTGGTCAGATACGCAGCGTAGTCTTTTTCATTCAAGGGCGGATAAACCGCGCCGACAATCTTTCCTCCTCCTCCGCGGTACGCCATGGTGAAAGCCCAGACCTCGTGCTGTCCCGCCGCATAGTTCGCGCCGGCGACCATGCAGGTGTCGCCCAGGTTCTTTTTGGCCCAGTGCCCCATGGGGAACGCGAAGATCCAGTGGCTGATTGACGACCTGAACACGTACGGGCTGAAAAGGTTACCCGCAAGCTCAACGTTCCCCGCGGTGGGAATGATCATGGGAATATGTTTCTCATTCGCATAATTGCGCATAGCCACGCAGACCGCGCTGCTCACCGGCCCCACGAGGAACTGCACTTTGTCCTTGTCCACGAGCTTTCGGGTCTTGGTAAGGCCCACGCCGGGCTTCATCTCGGAGTCTTCCTTGATGAGCTCGAAAGGGCGACCTTTGAATTTGCCCCCGGCCTGGTGCAATGCTAGCTCGAGTCCCGCGGTCACTCGATCGCCGATCACCTTGTACGCCCGTGAAAACGGGAGCACGACCCCGATCTTGATCGGACCCGAACCTTCGGCTGCGAATGCAGGGGCCGCAACAATCCCCTTGCCGAGACCGCTCAGCACAGCAGCGCCACCCGCTGCCGCCGACCCTTTGATAAAGGTCCTCCTGGTCAAATCTCTTTTCTTTTCCATGTCGCCTCCTTTCTGCGCAAGCGTTTGGGGTGGTTAGGATGCAGTAGTCACACCCAGGGTTTGCATCAACACATCATCATTGGCGGTGAGTTCCGCGGTAGAGCCCGAGAAACGCATCTCGCCCTTCTCGAGGATGTAGTGTCGATCGCAGGCGGACACCGCCATTTTCACGTTCTGCTCGGCGAGGAGGATCGCCAGCTTTGTCTTCTTGAGCTCCAGGATGAAGTCGTGGAGCTCTCGTACGATGATCGGCGCGAGCCCTTCGCTCGGCTCATCCATAAGAAGCAGGTTCGTGCTGCCGAGCAGACCCCGAGCTATGGCCAACATTTGTCGCTCTCCTCCGCTCAGGCCTCGCACTTTCTGGTGCTTTCTCCTCCCCAGCGCTTCAAACCGCTCATACGCCTTGGCCAGCTCGGCAGCAGGGACATTAACCTTCTGGCCCATCAATGCAAGCCGGAGGTTCTCTTCCACCGTGAGCTTGGGGAATACCCTTCGGCCTTGCGGCACCAGTTTTATGCCCATCTTGTAAATGTTATGGGGTTTGAGCCCGTTCAGATCGACGCCATCGAAGGTGATCGCGCCTCGAGCCGGAGGAGTCAGTTGCATGATCGATCGCGCGAGGGTGGTCTTGCCTGCGCCATTTCTGCCGATTAATGACACAGCCTCCCCTCTTTGCAGGGAAAGGTCGACGCCATGCAAGATGTGACTCGGACCGTAGAAGGTATGGACGTGCTCCACTTCCAGCATTTCTAAAGGCCCCCGAGATAGACGTTCTGCACTTCCTCGTTTTGCGAGATCTGCTCGGGCGTCCCTTCCGCTATTTTCTGGCCGAAGTGCATGACGATGATGCTGTCCGATACATTCATTACGAATTCGATGTCATGCTCGATGAGCACGATGGTAACTCGCTGAGAAAGCTCCTTGGCCAATTGGATCATGGACTGGCTTTCAAATCGGCTCATGCCTGAGGT
>JARRRG010000087.1:0-6857 GCA_037380965.1 Deltaproteobacteria bacterium | reverse complement strand
TGATAACCTTCTAGGTTACTTGTCGCATCATGAAGACCTTCGGAGCATACGCGAGAGAACGGATCAAGCGCCTCGGCAAGAGCCAGAAGGATCTGGCCAACCTGCTGGGAGTTTCTCCCGCGTACATTTCGCAGATACTCACGGGTAAGAAGAATCCTCCTGACCTTGGAAAATCGCGCAATCGCGGCCAACTCGAGATATGGGCGGGATTCCTCTCCGTTAACGAGGAAGACGTCCTCGATCAGGTACGCCACGAGCTTCACCGGGTTCCATTGAAGCCCGGTCCGAGGTTTTACCGGATGCGTCACCTCCTCCTTGCGAGGTTGTCAGGCCGCGACAGGACACTGGCCGAGGAGATCCGGTCGCTGGAGCTTCATCCCGCGGAGAATATGGCGATTTCGGCAATGGTGCAGATTTACCTGATGTTGCGGGAAGACGCGAACGAGAACCGGGCGTACGGGCGTACGAGGTTCAGGGAGCTCTGTCGGCGGGCGCGAGGAGACAAAGAGTTCGTCGAGGGAGTTTTGACCGGTTTTTTTCAGACGCGGTCATTTTCATGGACGTGGGATTCTGAAAGGAGCGACGTGCAGTTCCGCTTTGAGTCCGAGGAGATACAGCGGGCCATACTGCAAATCGAAGAGATCCTGAGGGACACGCCCCGCCTTGCATTCAGGAGGACCGTGCCGGTGGTCGGGCATGTGAGCGCGGGGGAGGGATTTGCGTACACGGATGGCGGCTACCCTGCGGGTGAGGGGTTCGAGCAGGTGGAGATGCCGCCGGGTGTGGATCCCGCGTTGGGGCCGATGGTCTACTGTGTGAGGGTTCGCGGCAACAGTTTGAAGGAGTTCATTAACGAGGGCGCGCGCCTCTTTGTGAAGCCCGAATCGTGGGAGGAAATCAGAGATGGAGATCTCGTGATCTTCAAGGATCGGGTGGAGCGGAGGGCTTTTGTGAAAAAGGTTGAATTTTCGGGTGAGAACCTTATCCTGAAGTCCATGAATCCTTTGTATAAGCATATCGTGCTGAAGAAGTCCGACCTGATCTTGTTGGAGCGAGTCATAGCCATTGTATTCTAGTATGCGGAACCTGGTGAAGGAGCGTGCGGTCGCGTTGCTGGCGCTCACCGGAGTGTGTGCGCTCGTGCTCCTGTGCGCGGATGGAAGTTCTGCGAAGATGGTGTGCGCCGCTCCCCACTTCGGTCCGTTTTCAAACGGATTTCGATACGAGTTTCCCCCGGAATTGAGAGCGAAGGGGCTCGTGTTTGCCGGAGAGAAGATTCCGATCCAGCGTGCGGACGTACGGGACCGGATCCTCAAAGAGATCAATTACCTGCTGATGGACCGGCGTTCCCGGGTCCTTCTCTGGCTTGCGCGCTCTGACGCGCTGAAATCCGTTATTCTTCCTGTGCTGCGCAAGTATCAACTCCCGCACGAATTCCTCTATTTGGCCGCGATCGAGAGCAGCTACGACAGCCGGGCTCTTTCCTCTGCAGGCGCCTTCGGGTACTGGCAGTTCATGAAGGCCACTGCCACCCGCGGCCCGTCGGACTGCGAGCAATACGACTGGCAAATGTCCATCACGAAATGGAAGGACGAGCGCGCGGACCTGGTGGGCTCGAGTCATTCAGCCGCGCGATACCTTGCGTGGATGAACCGCGTGCTCACGGTCAGGCTGCCGGGAAAGAAGGAACGAGAGGGGTTTGGAAATTGGCTCCTCGCGGCCGCGGCCTACAATGCCGGGCCTGGTCGGGTAATGGAACGGCTGGGCTCCTATGGGGCGGATTCATATTGGGATGTCCCGCTGCCCCCGGAAACGGAAGCCTATGTGCCGCGGTGGATTGCCATAGGCATAATCAGCCGGCATCGTGCGTTTTTCGGAGTCGACATCTCGCGTCGGCGGCGAGTCATGTTCGACACCGTGCGAAGGATCAGACTCAGGAAAGATCTGACTTTTGCCGAGATGGCGCGGCTTCTCAACACCACGCCACGGGCCATCTGGGCCCTCAATACCCAGATCCCGCCTGAGAAAGCCGTGTTTCCGGCACGATCCAAACGCCGGGTACTGCGACATGATATCAATATCCCTCTGGGGACCCGCAAGAAATTCCTCGCTCAGCTCAAGGCGCACGGATATGTGAAGAACTAGTCCACCCGCACGAGGCTTCCCCCTTGACATGGACATCCGCGTCTCCGTACGTGCGGACTGCGCTTCAAGCATCCGGTGTGGCCGGAACCTCACGTGCTATCCGCGGGCTGTATCGCATGTGACGACCATGAGCAGTGAAGCGACAACCGACCCCCGGTTGAGCAGGCTTGCCCGCGAGTACGGGCGCAGGTAGAGACTGTCGCCCGCGCTGAGCTCATAGTCTTCCCCGGCCGCGGAAACGCTCACGTGACCTTCGAGGCAGTGCACGAATCGGTCGCGGTCTTCTCCATCCGCACGAAGAGATTGCGAATCGGGATCGAGGGTTATTATTCGGGGAGCCGTCACGCCGCGGTGAGGTTCGTCCGCCAGAATGTGTACCGAGTGAGCGTCGGAGCCGGTATCGACCCTCATCCCTTCTCCTTTTCGCCAGAGCGTCGCGTTCGGGTGCATAACCTCATCGAGAAATGCGCCGGCTCTCATGTGAAACGCGCTCGCAATCCTGACCAGGGTCCGCAAAGTGGGTGAAGATTTGTTGCGCTCGATGGCGCTCAGGTTCGATGCGGCAATGCCCGTCAATTGGGACAGTTGGTTGAGCGACAGGCCGTTCCTCTTTCGAAATGCCCGAATTTTCGAGCCCACATCGATTTCAGGAGGTGTCATGTCTGGTCCTCGCTGCGATTTCCGGCCTCGAGCCACCGGCCCCGAAACGTGAGGCCGCACCGGGCATCGTCGGTTCACAGGTGAAGAGGCTCGGCCCCGTCACGTCTCGAGGGATCCGTCGGTTTCCCTAAGCAGGCGTGCCAGCTCACTCACTCGTGAAACGCCGACGGTCTCCACCTCGGCACGCGGGGCCGGGGCATTGACGTTCGATTGGGGTACGATGACCCGGTGGAAGCCAAGCCGCGCGGATTCAGTGATGCGCTCGTCTGACCGCGACACGCGTCTCACCTCTCCGGCAAGTCCGACCTCGCCAAACACCACCGTGCCTCGCGGCATGATCCGATCCATGAAGGAGGAGAGCAAGGCCGCGGCTATCGCGAGATCGGCCGAAGGTTCCATTGCTCTCACACCGCCCACAGCATTGACGAAAATATCCTGATCCGCAAGGGTGAGACCCAGTTTCTTCTCGAGCACCGCAATCATGAGAGCGAGTCGCTGAGGATCGATCCCGAGGCAGGTTCGTCTTCCCTGACCCGGGACAGGACCGGTGACCAGCGCTTGAATCTCGGCAAGAATGGGACGCGAGCCTTCCATGAGAGCGGTAACAACGGAACCGGCCACTTCCAGAGGCCGCTCTGAAAGAAATATTTCCGACGGGTTGGCAACTTCCACCAGACCCCGGTCACCCATCTCGAATACACCAATCTCGCTGGCCGAGCCAAAGCGGTTTTTCACCGCCCTGAGAATACGGTACGGGTGGCCGCGCTCCCCTTCAAAATAGAGAACCGTATCCACCATGTGCTCGAGGACCTTAGGCCCGGCCAGATCGCCCCCCTTGGTCACGTGCCCTACGACAAAACATGCTGCGGACCCGCGTTTGATAGCATCCAGGATGCTCGCCGCGACGTGTCGAACCTGAGCGACGCTGCCTGCAGGACTCTCGAACGACCGGCTGAAAACCGATTGGACCGAGTCCAAGACGACGACACTGGTATCGGCCTCGTCGATCCGGGACAGGATCGTCTCGAGCTGGTTCTCCATGAGTACGAGGAAGCCTTCGCTCCGAAGGTCCAATCGTTCCGCGCGGAGCTTGAGCTGCTCGGACGACTCCTCACCGGATACGTAGAGCACTCGATCACCCCGGCGCGCCATCGAGCCGAGGGCCTGCATCAGGAGGGTGCTTTTGCCGATTCCCGGGTCTCCTCCGACCAGGATAACGCTCCGACGGACAACACCTCCGCCGAGCACGCGATCCAATTCCTGAATCCCCGATCTCAAGCGAGGCTGGGCCTCCTGCGGTATCTCGGTGATGGACCGAATTACTCCGGCGTCCTGTTCCTGGGCTCTTGGCGCGTGTTTCGACGCTCTCCTGGAAGAGGCCACCTCTTTCTCGACTACACTATTCCATTCGCCGCAGCCCGGGCACCGGCCCATCCATTTCACGAGCTGTTTGCCGCATTGGCTGCACACAAAAACGATGTCCGTTTTCAAGGTCGGCTCTCCCGTGATTCAACCGGATAATCGATCGTCACATTCCGCGCGTGGCATCCCGGAGCGCGAAAGCGTCCTCTAGAGCCGTTGGACCGGGGTCCGTTCGTGGCGTGATCCACCATCGAATCGAAGCGGCTCTCTCTCCAGACCCTATCTTATTAGCCTGTCATCCGATACGGTCACAAGGACTTTCCGCCGATTTGGCGACCGGATGATCGAATGGTAAACTACAGCCATGGGAATTGACGCACCCCGATACCGAACCCTTTCCTCATGGCTCAGGGAAATGTTCGGCGAGCCGGTCCGGAAGATTACGCTCGACGCGGGACTTGGTTGTCCGAATCGTGATGGCACTCTCAGCTCCAAAGGATGCATATACTGCAATCCGCGAGGATCGGGCACGGGGGCGTGGAAACAGGGCGCGCCTCTCGGCGACCAGGTTGACCGGGGGATTGCGTTCCTGTCCCGGCGGTACGGATGCCGCAAGTTTATTGCTTATTTCCAGTCGTTCACGAACACGTACGGAGAGGTGTCCCGCCTGGCGAACCTCTACGGGCAGGTCCTCGACCGACCGGGCATTGTGGGTATGGCAATTGGAACCCGCCCTGACTGCGTGCCCGATCCGGTCCTCGATTTGCTCCAGGAGCTTTCTCGCGATCGCCTCCTCTGGGTCGAATACGGCGTGCAGTCAATACATTCCAGAACCCTGAGGCTGATAAATCGCGGGCACGGCCCCGAGGCTTTTTTCGACGCGATGGAGAGGACCGGTCGACGGGAGATTCCCGTGGTGGCGCATCTCATACTGGGACTACCGGGCGAATCACTCGAGGACATGCTGGAGACAGCCCGGACGGTTGCGCAGGCCCGCGTGCATGGCGTGAAGCTGCATCCGTTGTACGTGATACGCGGCACCGCGCTTGAAAAGATGCACCAGGAGGGTCGGTACCACCCCCTCACGGAGCAAGAGGCGGTACGAGCAACACTTTCGGTCCTTGAAACGCTTCCTGGGGAGACGGTGATCCATCGATTGACATCGGATCCCCATCCGGAGGAACTGGTTGCTCCGACCTGGATGCTTGATCGGCAAGGGGTGCGGAAAAGGTTGATGGTCGCTATGGAACACACTGATTTCCGGCAGGGCTCCCGGTGGGGCGAAGGCCCGTTGGGATGAGCGGGGGAATTGAGTAAACGCCGGCAAGGACTTGGCAAGAACAGTGAGGCAACCCCGATCGAAAACAATCGATTGATGGGGTTGATACTGAAACTACTCGAGGATGAAGATCACTTCCATTCTGACTCGATACTCTTTGATGGCACCATCCTCGCAATTCACTCTGAATTCGACGACTCTCATGCCGGTGATGTTTCTCAGTGTCTGATTCGCTCGATCAAAAGCGGTCTTAATGGCCTTATCAAAGCTATCCGGGGAACCAGCTATAACTTCTGTGACTCGGGCTACTCTTCCTTCAGCCATAGCACCTCCCTCCCTGTCCGGGTTGCCTCACAGTATCAAAGGTAGAAGATAAGCGGGGCAGTTGTCAACTTTTCTCGCTGACAGTTCAGGAATCTTCCCGTCCGATTCTTCCGGGTGCGCATGAGTGGAAGAGCTTCCGTCATGACCGCGCTCGGCCGCTCCCGGCGATGAACCGTACCGCATGGCGCCTTTGAAAGACAGTCCCGGGCAACGCGCGACTCCCCGTAAAGGCGGTTCGCCTTACTCGCTCACGCGAGTCCGTTTTGTCTTCATCTTGGTTTCTCTTTGCGCGCGAGCTTTGCCATCTCCGAGGGGGCCAGTGCCCGCCATTTCCCGGCCGGTAACTTTCCAAGCGAGAATGGGCCAAAGCCGACCCGTCGTATCCTGCGAACCGGATGTCCGATGCGCGTGAATATGCGTTTAATTTCGTTCTTTTTGCCTTCAAACAGGACGATTCTGAGCCAGGTTGAGGACTTCTGCCGTTGGACTACGTTCCATACGATCCGGCCGACGCGTTCACCGTTCCCGATACTCATGCCCCGTCGAATTCCCTTGAGGATCTTATCATCGGGATTTCCTCGGACTTTCACCAGGTAGGTTCGCGGTACCTCGTGTGACGGATGAGTCATCTTTTGCGCGAACGCTCCGTCGTTGGTCAGTATCATGAGCCCTTCAGCATCAAAATCGAGTCGGCCGACGGTGAAGAGCCCCTTCCTTCGGGATCCGAACAGATCCCCGATGCATGGGCGGCCTTCCGGATCGCTGAAGGTGGAAACCATGTTACGCGGTTTGTTAAAGAGGTAATAATGTCTCGTCACCTGATCGGCGCGTATGCGTTTGCCGTCGATCTTTATGTGGTCTGTCTCGGGATCGGCAAGGTGGGCGGGATGGGTCACTACCTGGCCGTTGACGGTGACGCGTCCCTCACGGATCAGCTCTTCCGCCTTCCGGCGGGACGCGAGACCTGAATCCCTGATGATCAGTTGAATCTTTCTGGAAGACATGAGCAGACCCAAGCTCCCCGGTAATCCGTTTCAGAGCAAAGCTCTCGGTGCCACGCGGTAAGAACGCGTGCAGAGTCAGACTA